>CALDGT010000492.1 GCA_937942935.1 uncultured Chloroflexota bacterium
CATCATCTGAATATGATGAAAAGAGAAGAATGCCATCACACAATGGTCTATAATGATTTTATGCGTACCGTAGGATTTAGGGATAACTCAATTAAAAGAGGATACGATGCCCAGTTTACAAGGAAAGTTAATTCGTTGGCTTATGAGGATACGACCTAGAGTTCAATTATCTATCCAAAAAAGCCGTCAGTTGATAGATAGTGCCACAAAATGGATGCCCGCACCGAAGCAAAACACCTATCAATACGAGTCTATCCATGATATTCCTGTGTTATGGGTAACACCGCCCAATTATAACCAACAAGTTGTGCTTTATTTTCATGGTGGGGCTTATATTGTTGGGGCAATCCATTCAGAACGGGTTATCGCAGGCAATATCGCGCTCGAAAGTGGAGCAAGGGTACTCATTGTTGGCTACCGACTCGCGCCAGAGCATCCATTCCCCGCAGGTTTAGACGATGCGTTAACTGCCTATCGGCATCTCATCAGCATCGGTATTGCCCCACAGCAAATTGTGGTGTGTGGCATATCGGCGGGTGGTGGATTGGCGACAGCATTGATACTCAAACTGAAATCACTGGGTGAACCGTTGCCCTGTGCGGGGGTTTTACTCTCCCCATGGCTGGATTTGACAGGTACATCCCCATCTACTACCACCAATGCAAAACGTGATTCTGGCTTAAGTTGGCGCATGTTAGCCCCTGCTGTAGAGGCGTATGCTGGCGATAATGATGTGCGTAACCCCCTCATATCGCCTGTTTTTGCCGATTTAAGCGGTGATTTTCCGCCGTTATTAATTCAAGTCGGAGATATAGAAATTTTGGTAGATGATTCGCGCCAGTTTGCAAAAAATGCACAAGAGGCGGGGCATGAGGTTAAACTGAGTATTTGGCATGGGATGATACACGCTTGGCACATGTATCGCATTGTGCCAGAAGCACGACAAGCACTCCATGAAATTAGCGCCTTCATCCGCCAGTATCAAGCATAGTGGCAAATTTACAAACTTGCATTATAATAAAAAGATAGCACAGGTGTTCATTAATGTGAGGCAAGTATGGCAAAAACGCGCTCCAAATTTGTGTGTAGCAATTGTGGCAAGCAATTATCAGGTTATGTGGGATGTTGCCCCAATTGTGGGCAATTCA
>CALDGT010000493.1 GCA_937942935.1 uncultured Chloroflexota bacterium
ATTTCTCTTAACACCGATAACCTTCACAGCGCCCAAAACAGGATTTTGAAGTGGGTCGCCATTGGGTCTATCTTCTATATTTTTCCATAACTTTCGGTCTGGGAGGATAAGGGTCAATGTTAGCGGGATTTTTGGATTGAGTGAACCACACTCGGAGACAAAATCAGGTTCAAGCTCAATAAAGGCATAAGGACGCACGGTAATAGCATCTGATTTATCTAAGTTAGACCGAATAACGGCATTAGTCGTATCAAATACCAACCAAGTATCGTTATTGTTATCTGTAAATTCACCTAATACAGAAATAACGATGTTGTCATCTTGCCCATTTAACGAAAAAGTTGCATCTGCGAGGCGGTCTTTTTCTGGCACAAGTTTTACCTCTGCACCATTTATAATACTACATTGATTCATCTCCAGAGATTGTGGAAGTGGTGTATCTGTTGGTTCTAATGTCTGCGTTGGTTCTAATATCTGCGTTGGTTCTGATGAGACTGTAACCTGCTCGGTAGGCGTGGTTTCGGGTGTATTTGAACTCTCAAGCGGTTCAACAACCATCGGCGTGACTTCTGATGTCATCAGATTTTCTATATTTTCGAGGCGGTTATTGATTGCCTGTAAATGCGAAAGAATTTCTGCATCAGTTTGTTGCGTCTGATTGGAACGCTCCGATAAATCAAAGACACCACGCACAACAAGCACCCCAACAACACTTAATAACCCAATAATGAGCGCCAATCCCAACCATGTGCCAAATGGGGTTCTGGCAGGTGGTGGCGGCGGATAAAATAAGTCACCATAAGATTTGAGGGTGTTCTCAAACTCATCCCATTTGTTACTTGATTCTTCTTCATTTCTTTCCATTATTGCCCCCTGAATTGGTTGATGATGGTAAAGATTTCATAATTCTCAAATATTCATCTACTGTATAGCGCAAATTGATAATATGATTTTTGGGGAAATCATAATATAAGTTCTTCCAACTGACCCGTCTAAGCCACGCCTTTCTTTTATCATTTTCTACTTGCGCGATAATTTTTTGGGTTAAATCCTCCATTATCGTAACCGAATCTCCACTCCATGCCTCTTTTGGATATGCATCAAAGGTCACTCGCAAATACCCTGCAATTTGTTGATATAACTCTTTGTGTTTGCGATCTCTTGATTTATAAGTGAAATACTCGTGGATTTGCTTCATTTTTTGGGTTAACTCGTCACGAGTTTTACCTAAGCGTTCTTCTTCTGATTTTTGGGGGGCTTGTGCTAAATCGGCAAATTCATCTGCGACTTTGGTTGTCAACATATCTAATTTCGAGTGAACTTCACCTGCTAACGTTTTGGTCACTTCTAAACTTTGTAATTGGGTACGCATGTCAAAGGTATCATTAACAAGTTGACGAATTACCTCTAATGGAGTGCCAATATCTGTTCCTTGCTTGTTGATAACACGTTCTTTCTGCAACTCATCCAATAAATTTTGGAGGTTACCGTGAGCCAATTGAATTTCACTCAAAGCAACCTCAACTCTTTTTTGTTCTTTTTTTCCTGTTTCGATGGTATCATCAACTTTTCTTTTCCAATTTTCAAACTCCCCAGTGATGAGATTATACCAACTTTTAATTTTTGCTTCAAAATCAGTTACAGCCGATTCATCATCGCCTGTAGCACGTAACCCTCGCCGAAACTCGTCCAATTTTTTGATGATTTCGGTATAAATGCGCGTTAATTTTTCCTGATAAAAAGTAAAAATAACCTCATCTGGCGATAAAACAGGTGCTATATCGCCCACCACAGGTTCAGTGCTTAAGAAACTGCTGTCTAACTCACTCATGACACATTTACCTTCTTCACTGGTTTAGGTTGGGGGGTATGAAGTCTAATATCTAATAATGCTTTATGCGACTTATAGTAGTCGTTCAACTCGCCTGCAAGTCTACTAATCTTATCTTCTAGTTCGGGATAATCACTATGAGTTATATCTAGTCCAGATAAGTTTTCAATATCATACGCGAGAGTTATCTTGCTTTGGCGGTAATTACTATTGATTTCTAAACGTTCCATAAATAGTTTAATCAGATTATCCATTTCATCATGGTGTAAAAAGTCATAAGCTATATCCTTAGCTATCCAAACTTTCATCGCAAAAACAGCTTCATAAGCGGTATCTAAGTTGTTCCAAATGATATGGTCTGGCATGATAATAGTGTTAATGAGGCTCACAAATCGGTCTAAATCGGCTTGGACAAATATTTTGAATTTGGGTTCAAAATAGTGATACCATACACGCCCTTGCAACGCATCCAAACAGAGAATCACTTGGTCCAGTCGCTGAGGGATGATATGAGCATCGGCAAGGGATATTTGTGCGGGCAAAATGGATTCATACCATGCTAACAGGTCAAACGCATTTTCAATTGGGTCTAGCCACTTGGCTACCCAAGCCTCTTGTCCACGTACCAAAGCAGTGGTTTTGATTTGTGCATAAAATAGTCTATATTCGTCATCTTGTTCCCCATCCAATTGAGATTCATCTAAATAGTAGGTATCAAATAACTGGCTCCAAATGGGTTCGGGGATATAAGGTGGCAATGGCGACTTGCGTATTTGATGTAATATATCGGCACGCGCATCAAAACGACTTTCGTGGTTAAAAGCATGTACTTGCTCATGCAATGCCAATTCGTGTCGAATAACATTGAGTTTGTCAGTGAGATTCTCGTCAGTGGGATTTAGTGATTGCAGACGTCTGAGGGCATCATTCAATTTGACAATCTCGTCTGAGCTAAGGATTTGAACCTCTTCGGTGTGCAATATTCCACCGATGGTCCCAAGTTGCGCCCGAATTTCGGCTTTGGTACGCAAATCGAGGTAATCAGCACCTTTTGCATATTCAATTAATGTCTTCCATCGTTCGATGTGCATTTTTAAGGTTGGCTCATGATTTTCACCAGAATCATAGTTTTGAATGATTTTATCTGATTTATCTGCACTCAAATTCAATCCGTCTAAAATTTCTTGCCGAATACGCCCACTTTGGCTCAAACCAAGTTCATGCGCTTGTTGCAAAATGCTGGTGCGCGTTTTTTCCAAGGTCTGAGAATTTTTATCCCACCG
>CALDGT010000494.1 GCA_937942935.1 uncultured Chloroflexota bacterium
GGCGGGGTGATGCGTTGTAAATTGCTCAAATCGCCACTCACTGTCACCACGGTTGGTGAAATAAATCCGCGTGTGCCATTGGCGAGTTCAATATAATACCAACCGCTACCCGTTGAGCTAATGCCCAAAATGGGGGCGCTTGTGCCTGTGCTTAATACACCCACACGACCATAAACCGTGTCATCACCTGCGCGGACATTGGCATCGGTGTTGGATGTGGCGCGCGGGGTGGTATCGGTCACTTCAATTTCTTCGGTTGCCACAGGCACAAGCGGGGCTTCACTGGTGACAACGGCTGTATCTAAACCACCGGGTAGGGTGAATAATTGAATATTCCGCAAGGCATAATCGGAGGGTGTATTTTCGACACGAACAGGACTCACAACAAAAAAGGTCGCTTCTTGACCGGGGACGTTCACCGACAAGCGTATTTCATACAAGCCATCAGCAACGGTGAAGGTGTTCCAAATGCCCAATAAGCCATCTTGAACAGGCACATTGCTAGGCAACGAAATGGGTCCCCAAGGGATTTCTGGCAATTGTACATCTGGGCTTGGGGCGATGATGAGGGGGCGATATTCTAAAAAGTAGTTTGCCATACCGGGCAAGTTTGCAGACCCATAGATTTGCATTTCGCCACGTAAAAAATAAACGGGTGGGGGAAAACTGATATTAGCATTGGGATTGGGTGGGGTGTTTGGATTTGGGCTAATCCCTTGTGCATTGATTCCGACTGCCACAACAAATAAGATGAGGCTGGTGATGAGTAAGGTGATTCTACGGTGCATTGTGAACTCCTTATACGAATAATCTAACACTCTATTTCAATGATAGTACAAAACGAAAATTATTGCTCTCATTTTGAGGAAATAAATCGTAATTTTTCCGTCAAAATGGTAAAAAATAACCCCTTTCTCATATCAAGAAAGGGGTTAACAAAATTCATCATGCAAAATTTATGGGCATGTCCCTTGTTGCAAGGTATAAATCACGCTATAGGTGTTGTCGTTTTCATTTTGTTCCGCGACCAATCTTTCGGGGTCAATGGTCACACGAATTTCGTGCGCTTTTCCGCCATTGGTCGAGATTGCCCAGCTATCGCTACCCACGACATAATTTTGACCGGGTGCGAGGGGTGGAACGGTGCGGAAGAATGAACTTTGCAACACACCATTATGGAAATCTTGGAACAATACAGTAGAACTGCCCAAAGTGTTGCCATTGCCATTGTTGGTGATATTAATCAAAATGCTGAATGGCACATTGCAGGTTGGGTTATCGGGTGTGAGGTCGGGCAAAGATGCCGCCAAATTGCCACTGACAGGGATGGGTGTCGCTGTTGGTGGGACAGGGAAGGGCGGTGGGTCTATGCGTGTCAGATTAGTTAGGTTGCCACTGGTCGTAACCACTTGTGGCGAGATGAATCCGCGTTTGCCATCTGCCAATTCAACATAATACCAGCCTGTGCCAGTGGAACTCACGCCCAAAACAGTCGCGCTTTGCCCATTGAGCAAGAACCCAACGACCTGATAAGCAGTGTCATCACCTGTACGGACATTGGCATCAATGGTCGCGGTGACGGTTGGGGTGGTAGAGGCAACAGTTGGGGTATTGGTCACGGTGACGCTTTGGATATTGGGTGTTGGGCTGGCGACCAATTGCGGATTTTGTTGTAAAAATGTATTCGGTGTATTTTCGACACGCAACGGGCTGACCAAGAAATAAGTCGCCGCTTGCCCACGCACATTAATGGTCAGTCGCAATTCATATAACCCGTCTGCCATGATGCTCGTATCCCATGTCCCAAGCACATTGTTGGTGACAGGGGTGGTGGCAGGGAGCGATGCAGGTGTCCATGCAGAATTGTTGATGGTGTTGGGTTTATTCACTATAGGACGGAATTCTAAAAAGTAATTGCTCATGTTGGGTAAGTTGGCGCTACCAAAGACGCGCACTTGCCCCCGTAGGGTATAAATAGGTGGCGGAAAACTGATGTTGGCATTGGGGTCTATGACCGTATCATCATTTGGGCTGATGGTCTGGGCAGAGACCGCTAATGGTAGGGCGAGCATAACGATGAGTAGGGCGAAAATCCATCTTCTGCGGTTCATGTGTGCCTCCTTTAGCAAGCACCTGACAATGTATAAGTGGTTGTGGCTGTATTGTTATTTTCGTTGGATTCTGTCACCCGATTTTCTGGGTCAATGGTTACGCGGATGGTATGAACACCACCACCGCCTGTATTCACGATGATTAAACCACCCACGACATAATTCACACCGGGGTCAATTTGTGGCAAAACAGTGGTGAAAGATGCTGTTGTTGCGCCATTATAAATATCTTCGACATAGATGGTTGCAGGGGTATTCGATTTTGCGGGTCCCGCATTATTGATATTCACCAAAACATTAAATGCAACCGCACAGGTGGGGTTATTGGGTTCAACTTTTGGCGCAGATGCGCTGAGGTCGCTTAAACCACTGGTGGTTGTGGGTGCGGGTGTTGGCGATGTAGAATTGCTGGATGTTGGTGCAGGGGCAGACACAACAGGGACATTGGTTAAATCACCAGTGACTGTGACGACGCTTGACCCAACCCAACCAATCCGCCCACTGGTCGTTTGAATCTGATACCATGTGCGCCGACTATTGATACCGATGATAGAAGCCGTTTGGTTGGTGGGCAAAACGGTGATTCTCCGATAGGATGTGCCATCCCCCGCCCGAACATTCACATTGACTTTGGCGGTCACATAAGGTTCACGGACAGGGACACTCTCTTGCGCGGATGTAACGATAGCAAAACTCATCAAGAATGCCATTAAACCGATGAGGAATAAAACACGCTTTTTCATTTGGACTCTCCAATCTTAACACAATGTAACGCTGATAACTTTATTATAGCGTTAATTTGGCTGATGATTGGAGAACGCTTACACCACGATTTGCCTACGCTAATCCGATTCTACGACTCGTAAGGTCATTTTTAATGCCCCAAAGCTAATTCCGAGTGGTAATAAGACCGGAATGAGCGCATCTATCACCCATTGCAGACCCCATCCCCACCCGATGAAGCGTAATAAGGAGAGCAGGAGAAAATAGAAAAATAAGAAGATGAGGGTGGCTGTAACGGCACTGCTTTTTGATTTGCTATAGGCGCCCAACATAGATGCGATACAGG
>CALDGT010000495.1 GCA_937942935.1 uncultured Chloroflexota bacterium
GTATGTCTCTAACCACAAGGCGCGGACATCATCGGCGAGCCGTCCAACGGCGGGCGGTAATGCGTCTGGTGGGGTTGTGAGGTTATACGGCAAGGTTGGCATCCTCATTCAGCAAATTAGTGGGGTCATACACGCGCTTGGTGGCGGGGAATCTGCCTTTAGACCGTCCTGTCACCCGCACCAATTTGCATTTACACTGAAAGCCTTTGCATTCCAGCGTGCTGGATTGGGGCAAGAGTCCACGCTTGGTATAGGCTTTCATGCGGTGGCGTTGCCCATTGAGTGCCAAGCAAGTCCGACAATGTTCGGTATCCCCGACCACCCATTCATACAACGCATTTTTATCGGCACTGCCTAACCCCGCCTGATACATCGGCATGAGCGATTTGTTGAACCACATAGCGGGCTTGTATATGGCTTGTGCAGGTGATAAGCGATTCTCTTTGAAGATGCTATCGGCGAAATTGGTCACATACAGGCTTTGTTGGGCAATGAGGACGGATACTGCCTGATAATCCTCATCATCCAATTCGCCGTCTTCAATGCCCCCATCTATGAGACCATCACGGTAAGCGCGTCTGCCATATTTGCCGATGAGGGCGCGTAGGATGGTGCCAAAGCGCCTGCGTTCCACTTTTCCCGCCAGCGCATCTTCGAGCAAACCTTCCATATCGCCTTCAAAATCGAGGCGGGTGGATTGGATGGATTTTTGACCCAACCATGCCCGCGCATTGGCGAAAATCATATCTGCTTCATCATCCGCGCCTTCGAGTGCCTTCTCTATGAATTCCACCACATCTTGACGGATGGTTATCGGCTCAAACGCATAACCGCGCCCATGATTGGCAATCGCCTTTTTCCATGCGCGTAATTCGTTGTACTGCTCATCGGGTATCCATGATTTTGTGGTATCGCCGATGGTGGGGCGGTCTGCGAATGGGTGCGTTTCATCATCTAAGGGTGGGATGGTATCGGCAGAGAATCCGCCGTTGAGGGTTTGCCAGAGTGTGCTGGCTTCTTCGATGGGGATGGGCGCATTCATAGACGCGCTGAAGATGTGATTTTCCAGTTGTGGGATGACAGGCAAGCCCAATTCTTTTTGTGCCACGCCGTAGGTAATGAGTCCCGCGTTCAGTTGGGCGGTGATGGTATTCACCCGACTCGCCATATCTTCTTTGAGGAATGGCACATCGTCTAAATTGGCTTCGACACGCCAGCCTTCCCCAAATTCGCTTGCCAGTTGTGCGGTGAATCCATCGGCATACCACATGATATGGGGGACAAGCCATGTGTGCGCCCATGTACGGCGTGCGCCCTCAAATTGGGCGTAATTGGATGCCGATGGCAATAACAATTCGACAGGGATGCCGAATGCAATCGCCACCTGTTCGCGCACTTGGTCGCTGATATGGCGTGTATCCATATCGCGGAAGGGTGGCTGAAGGGTTTGTATCTCCACGCGGTGCGGGCTGATGATGGTGCGCCCTGTGTTGCGTGCGCCTTGTGTGATGGCGCGAAAGAGGCGTGCCAGACCTGTGGCTTGTTCGGGTTGGAATTTGGCGCTGTAATCCGATGTCGGCTGGATGAAAGCG
>CALDGT010000496.1 GCA_937942935.1 uncultured Chloroflexota bacterium
CGCAATAACTGAACCGATTCGCGCCCCGCAGGAGACATCGCAGGGAGTTCAGATGCTACTGCGACAGGAGGCGGGGGAGGCGTAGTTAGAGATGTCGTTTTGGCAGATGCCAATTGACCATTTAAGTCGGTAATAATTTCTCTGTAGAGAAGCATTGGCAATAATGCCACACCGATTACCATGCTCATTCGCATTGCGCCAGAATCGTTGCCAATGAGATTGCCTTGTATGGTTTGAATGAGTGTAAAAACAGCCCCTACTGCCAAGATAAAAAAATAAACTAGTTTGACAGGGCTGTCTGGAATATGCGCCACATAGCGACCAATAACAATCGCGCTCAAAATTGCCAACAAACTATGTACAAACGTCCATGAAATAGCAAATGATGTCAGGTTAAAATCGGTCTGTGCCGTTACATCTGACCACTGTAATGTTGTAATAACCAATCCAGCAAGGCTAATCACAATTCCTAATTGTGTTAGGCGGTCGAGCATTGGCAAAGAAATAGCAAACATCCACAATGATAAAAGCAATGTTATAGTAATCGCAAAACGTTCTAATGGGGGTAATAATACGGCGACAGATGTGCCATTTATCAACGAAAAAATGGCAACTACTAATGGCAATGCCCAAACAACAGCGATACCAATCAGGCTGAGTGTATATCGCTTATAGGCAGTGCCTTGCGGTTGACGAGATTCATGCCCCATAGACATGAGCAGGCTTATTAAACATACACCAAAAATGACCACAAAGTAAACAGAATTAGCAGGAGGACGTGTGAAAAGATTAAGTAATTCCTGAGTTGAACCAGACAATGTTTTGCCCTCTCGTATACAAACCCATATAACGAAATTATATCACAAGCCTGTTCAATCGCTGATATTTTGTGCGGATTTGTGGTATAGTGAAATGGGATTATCACCCAATTTGAATTGTTTTTTAACGAAAGTATAGATGATATATGTCTGAAAATTTAGGGCATACCCGTTTAACTGCTTTGGCAAGTTGTGCGGGGTGAGCGGCAAAGCTCGACCCGAGCCAATTGGCGCAAGTTTTGCGCCCGCTAAACGGAATATTCAATAATCGAGACTATCCTAATCTTCTGGTTGGTTTAGAAGAACCAGATGATAGTGCTGTTTATTTGGTGGCTGATGACAAGGCAATTATCTCCACGATGGATTTCTTTCCGCCGGTTGTGGATGACCCTTATCATTTTGGGGCAATTGCCGCCGCTAACGCACTTAGTGATGTTTATGCTATGGGCGGAACACCCCTCATGGCGATTAATCTTGTTGCATTTCCAGATGGAATAGATAATGCGCTCAGTATATTGACAGAAATTTTGCGTGGTGGAGCAGAAAAAGTTCGTGAAGCTGGTGCAATCATCGCTGGGGGGCATACTGTTACAGACAAAGAACCTAAATATGGGTTGGCTGTAACGGGGCAAATTCATCCAAAAAGTATCATTCAAAAAGGCGGGGCAAAAGCAGGGGATTTGCTCATACTCACTAAACCATTAGGGTCTGGTGTGATTACCACCGCGCATAAAAATGACCGTGTTCAAAAATCGGATTTAGATAATGCCATCCGTGTGATGAGCCGATTAAATAATCATGCAGGACGATTAGCAGTACAATTTGGAGTCTCTGCCATGACTGATATTACTGGGTTTGGCTTGATAGGACACGGTTATGAGATGGCAAAAGCCAGTCAAAAAACATTTGTCCTTCAATATTCAAATTTACATTGGCTTGATGGCGCACAAAAATATGCAGAACAATCTATTTTTGCAGGCGGTGTTTTTAGGAACAAAAATTACTTTGAAAAGTGGGTGACAATCGAAGCAAATTTACAGGGTTTTGAAGAAAATTTGCTA
>CALDGT010000497.1 GCA_937942935.1 uncultured Chloroflexota bacterium
CCCAATGTTAAGGCGTTGTTCATCATTCGCCTTTTCATAAAACTTTTTCCATAATGGCGTATCTTGATAAGTTGACATATTGACTATCCTAACCATTCAAGCAGATAATTAACTTAATTATATCCAAAATCTACTTTTGGAAAACATTTTTACCCAAACTTATAAACACTTCTTTATTTGCGCCTCATTCACTCCCGTTATATGACGAATTGGTAAAAAAAAAAAAAAATTGAGGGTATTTACCCTCTCCAATTCTGATTGATTTTAGAGAGCGATTTTGCATCAATAAGGGTAAAGGGATTTTTACCAACGGCTTGTATCCATAAAAATCCCTTTACTTTTTTCGTATTACTCATGATTTTGCAGTACACTGAATAGTATATTGATAAGAAATCATGAGGAAATATTATGATACGCCATCTGTTATTTGGCATCATTTGTATTTTGGTCTTGGGGTTCGTCATTGCCTGCACCAACACATCATCCCCCGAATCAACCGCTATAAGCATGGATACCGCAACCACAGAGCCATCCCCTATCCCTGCACAACGGCGTAATGCAGAAACAGACACCGATGGAGACGGCTTCATAGATGAAAATGATACTTGTCCCACAGAGGGTAATATGGGATTTGGGATAGATGAATTTGGTTGCCCACTAGACAACGATAAAGATGGGTATCCAGACCACATAGACACCTGTCCAACAGAAGGGGATATGGGTGTGGGGCTAGATGAATTTGGTTGTCCGATTATGGCTTCACCAGAAGCCCCACAACCCACCCCAGAAATAACACCCGCATCCCTAATCAACACTGAAATCACTGAATCTGTGGCGATTCCAACCGAGTTGGCAACAGAACCTGCGCCAGAAATCACAGAATTGATGACCTTCCCTACCGAATCTGATGTAACAGAACCCGCACCCGAAATCACACCAATGGCTACCGAATTCATTAGCCAACCGAGTAATTCTATCAGCCAGCCAGAATCTGCAACACGGGTTATCCCGTTTGTAGATTGCATCACGATAAACAATGACCAAACTATCACCGCCTATTTTGGATACGATAATTTCACAGATGACACCCTAATCATCGCTTTAGGTGTAAGAAATTTCTTTGTTCCAGTACCTGCTCAGCGTGGGCAACCGATAACATTTACATCAGGATATTATTCCAAAGTGTTTTCAGTTACATTTGATGCAACGAGTGAAATCGCGTGGTCACTAGATACCGTGATGGCGACAGCAAATAGTAATACCCCACTTTGTGATGAAACAGAACAAGACCCAGATGCAACCCCAGAACCGACAGAAATTTCACCTATTGGCGATGAAAGATTACGCGCTTTGATAGAATGTATCAAAGATAACCAAGATGGCACACTCACCGCGTACTTTGGGTATCAGAATTTCCTCGATACATCATTAAGCGTCGCTTTAGGCGTAAGAAATTTCTTTGTTCCAGCACCGGCTCAGCGTGGACAACCGATAGTATTTTTACCGGGTAGACACGGTTATGTTTTCTCTGTCACCTTTGATGCCACCTCAGAAATTTCATGGACTTTGGATGGAGAATCTATCACAGCAAATGCCAATCGGCGCTCATGCCGTGTTTCTCCAGAAAGCACACCTGTCGTCACCCCCACTGAGGAAATTACGCCTGTCGTCACCCCGACTGAGGAAATCACACCTGTCGTCACTCCCACCGAAGAGATTACACCTGTCATCACCCCGACTGAGGAAATTACGCCTGTCGTCACTCCTACCGAGGAAATCACGCCTGTCGTCACTCCCACCGAAGAAATCACACCTGTCGTCACCCCGACTGAGGAAATCACACCTGTCGTCACCCCGACTGAGGAAATCACGCCTATCGTCACTCCGACTGAGGAAATTACACCTGTCGTCACAAACATACCCGAAATCGTCGTGACATCGGATGTACCCCCCACAGAGGCGGTCACAGATGAGCCAATCATCACGCCGACAACACTCACCTTCTGGGGTATCGCGCCAGAGTGTTATTCCCGATTGTTAGGATATGAAAAAGGCGCTTAGAGATAAGCGAACAAGTTGCATCTCTGCTGTGTATAAGCAAAGGTGCAACTTATAAATACTTCTTTATTTGCGCCGTATTCATCCCCCGTTATATAATGAAATGAAACCATCCTAGTATATAAGGATTTCACCATGCGCCGATTTTCGTTGTGGTTCTTTGCGATTCTTCTCCTATCTATTAGCCCCGTATTTGCACAACCAGAGACCGCCTTCACAGGCACACTGAATGACGAAAAAACATTTTATGAATATCCCATTTTAGTCGCAGAAGATAACACCACCATCATCGCCGACAGCCAAGCCACATCGGGCGACCTCGACACGATTATTTATTTATTAGATGATACAGGCAACATCCTCGCCCAAAACGATAACCGCACCCGCGATGTCTTAGATGCCTATTTAGAATATCCTTATGTTAAGGCGGGGGCATATACAGTCATCCTCGCTCGTTATGATTTGGAAGATGGCACAACATCGGGCGATTTTTCGTTTACCATTCGCCTAACCCCGACCATCAGCGAATTGCCCGTTTACGATTTGTCATCAGAAGCACTCGCAAGTGCGGGGTATCCGTTACTAGAACCCAAACCGCAAGCCGAATGGACTGTTTTGGCATATTATGGTGGCGATAGCGACCTCGAAGAATCGCTCATCACCGACCTCAAAGAGTTTGAACTCGCGGGGGGGGGCGATGATGCAATACGGATTATCGCCTTTGTAGACCGTAGTCCAGAATATTCAACCGTGAGCGATGATTGGTCTGGCGCAAAAATTTATGAGGTGACTGCGAATATCGCAGGAGATGAGGCGACCAAGACAATTAATAGCCAAGTGGTTGCCTCTTTCGATGCCATAGATTCTGGCGATGGTCTTACATTGGCACAATTTGTCATGTGGGGGATTCAGGTTTATCCTGCCAATCATTATGCCCTCGCATTTGGTGGACACGGCGCAGGTTGGGCGGGTGTCATCCCAGATTATAGCGCGGGGAGCATCCTCAGCCTATCAGAATTAGACCATGTATTCAAAACCATCACCACATCAAACGTTGCGCCATTGGGATTTGATGTGGTGATTAACGATGCTTGCCTCATGAGCAGTGCCGAATATCATGGCGTGATGTCGCGTTATTTTGAATTATCATTCGCCTCGCCAGAAGTGGTCGTAGACCCCGCGTTAGATATGACATTATTCACCAATGACTTACGTGAAAACCCACAGATTGATAACATCCCTGCCATCGGCACCGCCTTAGTAGACAAATATATCACCATAGATGTATTAACACGACCGGGCAGTGATAACACCTATATGACCAATGCCGTCACCGATTTGACCAAATTCGCCGACCTCGAAACCGCCATTAACACCTTTGCCGAAGTCGTCATATCAGACCCACTCCGTTTTAGCCCTATCATCGGCGAGGCGCGGAGCAATGCCTATACTTATACTGCCTTCCGCAACGGGGCTTCGTTGATAGATTTGGGCAATTTTATGCGTCAGGTGATTTTGCTCTCTACCGATGAAAGCCTCATCTCTAGCGCCGAAGCTGTCCTCATCGCCTTACAATCGGCGAGAATCTATGGTAATGGTGGCGAAAAAGTCAATAATCGGGTGTTGTATCAGAATATTTATTTTCCAGAAAAAGCGAAAAATTTTGATAACGCCTATTTTGTTAATAGCCCGCTCACCCGTTGGGGCGAAATGCTCCGCGCATATTATAATGCACTCAGCCCAAAACAATGGAAACAAACCGATATTTTTCATCCCCCCACCCCGCCACAAGTGAGCATCACCAGCCAATATCCCGAAGTCCCAAGCATCATCAACCCACTACGCATGGAAATGGAAATTGTTGGGCGCAATGTGGCACGCGGATTATTCATCGTGGATTATCGCACCGAAACGGGCGACTATGAGCGCCTCATCGAATCGGTTATCCTCAGCGAAGGGCTAGACGAACTGGGCAATGTGGCATATACCAATGAATGGGGAAGCGGGGTGTATCAGACCACATTCGAGTGGAATTTAACCCTCACACAATTGACCGATGGCACGACCAATCGCTTTATCCTCACGCATGATGCCGATGATACACTCTCCATTGAGGGGCGGTATCGGTCCGATGAATCGGCGGAATGGGTGGATATTATCGCCATCTTTGGCGATAATCCAAACGACCCAGAACGCGGGATTGTGACCAGAGTCGTATCTCGTGACCCCAATTCAGATGCGCTTGGTGTGGTGACTATCCCCGCAAATTCACAATTCCAACCCTATAAGACAGTTGTCAGCGAAGATGGACAAACACAAATCGTCCCCGATGAAACTAATACCTTCTCATGGGATACGCTCGAAATGATTTGGTATGTCCCCGCGCCGAGTGGTGACTATAATCTTGGGTTTGTGATAGAAGCCTTTGGTGGGTCACAAAGCACCACCACCCAAGCCGTCACCGTGAATAACGAGGGACTCGCGCCTAATTTGCGTGGCTTTACAGATATTGTGTGGGGTTATAATTTTGTCCTAAACACCGATTGGTATGAACCCGTCACCTACCCCGATTTGCGTTATGAAGAAGCCTATTATAGCGATGAACTCACACGCCTACGGGTTTATCAATATGAGCAAGAAGATGAAACAGCAGAGGTCACTCCAGAACTCCTCTTATCAACCTACGGATTTAATGAGGTCTCAGAAGAAACCGAAACCATCACCATTAATGGAGAAGAAAAAGTTATCTATGGCTATACCGATGGGTTTGTGGTCGGGGTCGGGACATTATACGAAACACCCGACGGTTATTATTTGTGGGTTGGCATAGAATACCCAGAAGATACCGATATTGACCGTTTACTCGATATGTTGACCAATGTCTTAGCCGATTTCACCCTGTTCGATATACGCGATATTTTTAGCACCAAATTATGGGGAAATGGTATCATTGGCACCCTGACAGGCGCCGCTTTTGGCGCGACATACGCCATCCCAGAGACATGGAATGGCAACATCACAGAAGATGGTATTTGGGTGGTCGCATCTCCCCAAAACAATCCCAATATATTCATGCGCCTAACCCAAGTCACCGCCTATGATGCGATTGTATTGCGCGATGCGATTATCAAAGATTATGTTCAACCCGATACACAAGATTTTAGCATCACAGAGCAACGGGTTTATTATGGGCAAGCCAACACTTGGCAAGTCACCCTATATACCGCCAAAAGAAATGACACCGAGATTATCGGCAGGGTATATACCACCATCGGCGCATTTGATAATGCCATCATCATTTGGCAAGAAGCCCCCACAGAAGATGCCCCGACCCTTTTCCGCGAGGTATTCGAGCCAATCGTAGATGCCCTGAGTATCAATAAACCGTTCCGTAGTTATCCCCTCGCTGAATATGGTTTCGTCCTCAATTACCCGCTCAATTGGGGATATATGGGCTTGGTCGAGGACGACGGGTATCCTTATCTGAGCGCCCGTAGTGGCGACGGCTTTAGTATTTATGTCATCGAGATGATAGCCGACTCTGCCGATTTAGAAGAACTGATAACAACATGGACGACAGAACGTGGTTATGAGGTGATAAGTGATGCTACCCCTGTCACCTATAATAACAAAGAGGGCTTGCTCATCGAAATTTCTGACACAGATGAGTATGATATTGCTTATAATGGTTATGCCTTCATCACCACTTCTGCCGATGGCACAAAAGGGATTGTCTTTTCGATGGTCTGGGTAGATGCAGAACCATCACAAGCGGTTTTTGATTTGCACATGTCTATTCATGATTATGGTATCGAACCCGATTTACCGGTGGATATTGCCAATTTTACCTATCAACGGGGCTGGGTTGGGACAAACTTGCCACAATTGGGCATCAGTTTGTTATATCCCGATACATGGGGAAATATCACCTTCAACGACACGTTTGGCACAGACCGTTATGCAGTCGTCTCTAGTCCAACAGGCTCTACCGTGATGAGTTTCTTCTATGAACCTGATGGCGAGGTAGAACAATTTATAGATGACCTCTATAATTATGAAGGTATCACCATCACACCATTAGATGGATTCAGATTAGGTGAGGTCATCCCCTTAAATCGTTATGAACTCATCATCGAAGGCGATGGCTATACCGCAATTGGGCGTGTAATTGCCCTCCCGCATCCAGATGGCGGTGTTCTTGTTATCGAAATTGTAGATTATGGCAATAACCTCAACAACATCACATCCCTTTTAGATGGATTCATTGAGGGGTTGGGTGTGTATACCCCCGAAGGTATGCCATTTCCAGAAGAAACAACTGACATCGGCGAAACAACAGATTACACACTCGATGATTTGGGGGTTATCATCCCCTTGCCATCCAATTGGGATGAGCTTGTGTATCAAGACGGGTTGATTTATTCGCTCAGTGATGACCAAATCTTTGGCTTGTATATTTATTATCTCGATGAGATATTGCCCCTAAGTGATATGGCAGACATCGTTGGTGAAGTTTATGAATTAGAGTATGCCGATGAATTTGCCGAATTTGACCTAGACGGGCGCGAGATGCTCGAAGTGAGCTTTACCTATGGCGATGGCGGATTTGCGGGCATCGCCTTTGTGACCATCATCGGAGAGCGCACAGTGATGTTCTCGGTTGAAGGTCTAAGCGAAACAGACCTGAGTGTTTA
>CALDGT010000498.1 GCA_937942935.1 uncultured Chloroflexota bacterium
TAATCCCTATGTGGATGTACTCTTCAATGGTGCAACAGCCCCTAGTGCCTTACAATCCAGTGCCGATAGGAGAAATATTGTCGAATTTTTCTCCTTCTCTAAGAGTTATAATATGGCTGGGTGGCGATTAGGTGCCGCATTAGGGAGTAAAGAGGCGATTGATAATCTGTTAGCGATTAAAAGCAATATAGATAGCGCCCATTTCACACCTGTCTACGATGCTGGTATCACAGCACTCGATACCCCGCAATCATGGCTGGATGAACGTAATGCAATTTATCAACGCCGTAGAGACAAAATTATGGAAGTTTTGCCTCATATTGGTTTATCAGCAGAGAAGCCGATGGGGTCTCTATATGTATGGGCAAAGGTATTAGATGGTGATGCGACTGCTTATGTCGAGTCTGCTATCGTAAATGCTCATGTATCCCTTGCACCGGGTGCCGCTTATGGACCGGGCGGAGATAATTATGTCCGCTTTAGTGTTGGTGTAGCTGATGATGAATTATCAGAAGCACTCGATGCACTCAAATCTTGGTATAGCAAACGTTAAAGGTGATATGACCGAATTTTACGAACCGAATCAACAAGAAAAAGCCTATCTTGTGGGTGTGACTGTCAAGGGCAGTCGCCCACTTCTTTCTGTACAAGAATCCCTCAAAGAATTGGCACTCCTCGCCGATACCGCTGGGATGCTAGTCACAGGTCAAACCAGCCAAAGTGTGAGTCATATTGACCCATCTACCTTTATCGGCTCTGGTAAGGTAGAGGAAGTCAAAGAGGAGATGATTAACCTCGAAACAAATATTTTGATATTTGATGATGAACTTTCTCCGCGCCATCAACGCGAATTAGAGCGCCGATTTGGGGAAAATATCAAGATTATAGACCGTTCCACGCTCATCCTAGATATATTTGCCCAACATGCACGTACCCGTGAAGGTGCGCTACAAGTTGAACTGGCTCAATATGAATATCGCCTGCCTCGCCTAACCCGCCAATGGACACATCTCGCCAGACAAGCAGGTGGTAGCGGAGCAAAGGCTGGTGTTGGGTTACGTGGACCGGGCGAGACACAACTTGAAGTAGATAAGCGTGAAATTGGACGCAAAATTAGCAAGCTCAAAGAAGAAATTGAACTGGTGAGGATGCACCGTAGCCAGCATCGTAAACAACGCACAAAAGCAGGCGTCCCTGTAATTGCGCTAGTTGGATACACCAATGCTGGTAAATCTACCCTGTTAAAAGCAATTACAGGTGCAGAAGTCTATATCGCAGACCAACTCTTTGCGACATTAGACCCAACCACACGCCGATTTACACTACCATCTAATCGGCAAGTGCTTTTATCAGATACAGTCGGATTCATCCAAAAATTACCCACAACCCTCATCACTGCCTTCCGCGCTACCCTAGAAGAAATCGCCGAAGCCGATTTAATTCTGCATGTTGTAGATGTATCTCATCCCAATGTCCTACAACATATTGAAGCCGTAGAAGACACGCTCGCAGAGCTAGATGTCACCCATATCCCCAAATTATTGGTATGGAATAAGACAGACAAACTAAAAGCCGATATATACCCACCAGAAACAGACATGAGTGAGTATGTAGAGCAAATTCGTGTATCGGCAATAAAAGGATTTGGAATAGAGTCATTGCTAGATACAATTGAGCAAGCATTAGTAAAAAATATGCGCCCGATTCGCTTGTTAATTCCCTATGAGCGTGGGGAGCTTATTTCTCAGCTATTTAATGTGGCAAATGTCGAAAATCAAGAACATACAAATGATGGTGTCATTATCACGGTTCAGTTACCCATTGCCATCCAACACCAGTACGAACAATTTCAATTAGAAAGATAAAAATGATGCTCAAAAAACTCGATCGCTCTCCCCTATTGCTAAAGACACTTGCGTTTCTCTCAAATTTTCTCGCCAAACAACGAGGACTGCCTGCCGTCATCGGCGTGATATTAATCATCATCAGCCTCATTGTGCAAACAATTAATGTGGGCGCAGGTAGTATTCTTTTAGAATATGTTGGTATCCTGACACATCATTTAGGGATTCTGATTGCATTCATCGGTATTCTTCTTTCAAATCCGTTAGGGAAATAATCCCTAACGGAGCAATCAGAATACATAGGTGATGTGTCAGGGTTTATTCACCAAATCCACTAATATTGACATAGTAAATCTCTGGGCGGTAAATTGTATGAACATATAAAGTCATATCATCAGAAATTGTAAGCCCTGCTAATGGTGATGCTAGTTCTGTGTAAATGACTATCTGAAATTCTTCATTTGTACAACCGCCTTTTTCCATGCAGGTTATTGGGTCTACGCGCCCAACCATTCCTCTTGTGCCAAGCGCGTATGTAAAGTACAAATAACCATCATTCGCCAAGACTAAATTAGTCGCATTTTGGACACCACTTAACAATGGTTGAGGCTCTTGTTCTTCTTTTGCTTCCAATTTTGCGCGGTCTAACCATTCAATAGACCGTCTGGAACTGCCATTATTCACCACATAAACAACATCTTCTGTGGCAACAATAGCGGTCGGTGAGCGAAATCCATCTAATAAAACATCCATAGAGCCGTCGCGTCCAACTTTATAAATGGCATTTTCGCTGAGGCTAGTGATAAAGAAACTTGCTTCATCCAAATAGGCAATTCCCCATGGTTTAGGCAAATTCTCAGCAACAGGCACAGGCGATGATTGCCGACTAATCAAAACCAAAGCATCTAAATCATAATCGGGTATCCATAAATTAATCCCGCCATCATCCTCAGCATACATCGTATGTGCCATACGTACCCCATAACTATAAGTAATTGTTTCTCCTGTATCATCTACCAACCGATATACAGTCCAATCTCCCGTGCAAGATGTCCACAGATAATCACCAAACCACTGAATCGCATTTGGGCGCTGAACATTACCTGTTAAGACAGCTAAATCAGTTTGTGTGAATGGGTCAGAAGAATTAACACGAGCCGTCGCCTCTGGTTCCGGTGTCACTTCGCTTGGTGGAGGGGTTTGTTCAGTTATTGGGGTCTTAGATGGTGCTGGTGTTGGTGTTGCTTCTGATTGACCAAATGCGATGGCGCTTGCGCCCCCTATGATGACTAAAAATCCGATAACTACAAATATACGCAACATCTGTTTATCCTTTTATGGTTTTATTGACTATCTGAAAACTAACCGATACAAGGGACACTCACATAAAATGTTGTCCCTAAGTGTTGCTCACTTTCAAACCAAACCTTGCCACGATGATTTTCGACAATTGTTTTTACTAAACTCAATCCTAATCCTGTACCTGTGATATGTTCAACCCCCGCCTGCTGTCCACGATAAAATCGTTCAAAAACTCGTCCTTGTATTTCTTTTGGAATCCCAACGCCATTATCCGCCACCCTAAACACCACA
>CALDGT010000499.1 GCA_937942935.1 uncultured Chloroflexota bacterium
CTAAGTAAATTGTAACAATCCGCATATTTTCTTCATCTTGTGTTGCTTTATAGCCTAAAAGCGATAAAATTAAGCGTATCGGTATTTTTATTACAACCATAGGATTAAGCTGATGAAAAGAGTCTCTAAAAATTTATTGTTGATGATGTTAACCCTCATCATGCTGGGTGTGATGCCTACCTTCGCCCAAGAGGATGAAGATGGTGGTGTTACAACCATTATTGGGGAAGTGAGTTACACAGTTGGTTTCCTTTCTGATTTCGGATATGGTTCTGTGACTGTGTTGCTCTCAGATACATCTAGTTTTGTTGACCAAGCCAATACCGAAGACCGCTTACCAGACCCAGAATATATCCTGCCAGAAAGTGGTCAATTTTTGGGCTTAGTCACATCGGATCCCCTTGTTTCGCCCTTCACATACGAAATTCGTCTGCCAATCGTGCCAGTCGGCGAACCACGCGATGTTGATAATGATGGCGAAGAAGATGCAGGTGTCATCATCAATGATGTTTCTGTCTTTGTGAATATGTATGGGACTGCTTATTGGGATGCCACCCGCGAATATTCTGCGGGATTCTCTTCTGTGCGGACAACCGATGAATTTGCTCTCCGTTATGAATATATCGGTGGCAAATTGGTGATTTGGTCGCCAGATAATGAACAAAGTTTCCCATCTGGTTTTGGTGAAGATGGTTTGCTCTTTAGTGCAGATGACCCCATCACCACTGTCCAAGCGGGTTATACTGTGGTTGATTTAGACACAGACCCATTCACTTTTGACCGTTCTGCGACTGCTACTGTGGCATTGATTGAACAAGAACAATCTTTGCAACCAGCAGATTATACCAGCCTCAGCTTCACCGAAGCATTTGATGCGTTGATTGACCAAATGCGCCGTGAATATTCCTTCACCGAATATAAAGGTGTAGATTGGGATGCCCTGTATGCCGAATTTGCCCCGCGTGTCGCAGAAGCAGAAGCTAATGATGATGCCGCCGCCTTCCAATTTGCCATTCGTGATTTTACATGGTCTATCCCCGATGGTCATATTGGCGCAGATTTGCCACTCACCAATGATGAATTTTTCTTGAATACCGATGGTGGTGTGGGTATGGCTATTCGTGAAACCGACGATGGGCGCGTGATTGTTCACTACCTCACCGAAGGCGCTCCAGCCCAAGAAGCAGGCATTGAATTAGGTGCAGAAATCATTTCTTGGAATGGTGTTGCTATCTTAGAAGCCTTGCCAACCGTTGTTACTTATGCCGGTCCTTATAGCACCGACCATAATCGCCGTTTGCAAGAATTGCGTTATATCACCCGTTCCACGGTGGGCGCAGAAGTGGTTGTCGAATATAAAAACCCAGAATCAGAAGAAGTCGTTACTGCGACCATGACCTCTGTTGCAGAACGTGATAGCTGGCGCTTCTCTTCAATCGCCCGTGGCGCATCTGGACCAACCGCACTCCCCGCAGAATTCCGCCTTTTGGAAGATAGTGGGTATGGGTATGTGAAAGTGAATACTTTCTCCGATGACCCAACCATCCTCCTCAGCAACTGGGAATGGATGATTAATACCATGAACGAAAATGGTATCCCCGGTTTGGTGATTGACCTTCGTTGGAATGGTGGCGGTTATAATTTGTATAACCAACTCGCTGGTTATCTGACCCGTGAAGAAGTCGTTGTCGGTAACGATGCCAACTATTCACCCGGTTCTGGTACATCGGATGAATTCTTTGTAGACCCCATTGGCGAAGAAAAATTGCGCCCCAATCCAGATGGCATCTATTATGGTGGCAAGGTCGCCGTTTTGGTCGGACCCAACTGCGGTAGCTCTTGCGAATTTTTCGCTTATGTCCTCAGCCTGTTAGATAATGTCACCATCATTGGTCATTATCCAACCGCAGGTTTGGGTGGCAATATTACTCCCGCATACTTGCCCGGTGGTCTCTATTTCCAATTCACCACTGGTCGCGCATTGAACGCAGAAGGTGATATTCGCTTAGAAGGTATGGGCGTTATCCCCGATATTGATGTCCCTGTGAACGAAGAAACTCTGTTTGCCGAAGGCGATGTGTTGCTTGATGCCGCTGTCGCGCACCTCAACGATGCCACATCTATCCCCGTGACTGATGCTGGTGTGATTGAAGTTGGTACACCAGTTGAAGGTGAACTGGTGAATGGTGAACGCATTGCTTATACCTTTGAAACAGGTGAGGGTGGTTTCTTTGATATTTTCGTGACCGACCCAACAGGCAATCTCGACACCGTATTACGCATTTATATTGCGGGTCAAGCCGATGTTGCCGCCGAAAATGATGACGATGAAGCAGGCGGAACTGTGAATTCTGGTTTCCGTGGGATTGAATTGCCCGAAGGATTTACCCTCATTCTTGAAGTAGCAGGCTTTGAAGATGCACAAAGTGGTGCATTTACATTGACCGTTGCTCCATCTGAAGGTGAATAAATCACAAAATTTGTGAATCAAAAAACACGGTGCGAATTTGCACCGTGTTTTTTATTTTGGTAAACAAATGATTATTCTAATCTCACCGTTTGACGCACAACCCCCGCACGGTCATGACGGGCGATAATTTCAATCTCTGTGCCAGCACTTACACCACTGACCACCCATTCATATTTGACCCTATCATCGGTATTCGCGCCGACAGTCCACGGACTTGGGCTGGTGGGCGTGCTAGAGTAACCGGATAATTGCCCCGCTTCATGGCGCAACTTGCCACTGGTGAGGGTTAGCCCAACGGGTAATTTGATTTCAAAAATCACCCCACGTACTGCCTTTTTCTCGACCGCTTTCGATGAGACTTGTGTTGGCAACCAACCTGTGTTATGGACAACCATGCGAATATTATAGACACCATCACTCAATTTTGTGACTTTGGTTTCGTATAATTCCAGTTTTGGCGAAATGAGCGCTTGCCAGATGAGCCACTCGCTAAAAGGGGCAATCTCTTTTTCGAGTAGATGGGGTGGGGGATTGCGCCACGCATACATCATATCCCAACCGCCCAATTCAACCTCACCCAATTGTGGATGATTGAACGGATACCAATTTACGTATCCTTTTCCGCCTAAAACTTCATCACTCCATTTGAGCATTTTGAGGTCATCTTCGTGAGGATGTTCATTATACCATTCAATATATTTATATTCGGTGATGCCTGCTTGCCGTTGTGGACTCCAAATTTCGACTGTCCAGCCAAAAATGCCGAGATGGTCATAAAGCCAATCATCAAACACCCCTGTAATGACTTCTTTAGGATGATATTTGAAATCATGGAATACCGATACCGCAGGATAGCCTGTGATTTGTGTGCCTTTTTCCCCCACACGCTTATAAATCCGTAAATCTTCGGCAGGGAAATTATCATCAGACAGGGTGCCATACGGACGGAGCAAAACACCACTCCATGTATGGAAGGTGATACCGCCTGTGATATTTTTGTGTTTGACGATGAAATCTACAATTGCCTTCACTTCTGGCTCAGAGGTAGGATATTCGCCCGCACCATATTGTTGTACTTCTTGGCGCCAATTGGCAGGAAAATTGCGGTTGAGGTCTAATCCTTCGACATTCCGTTTGAGGCGGAAGGTTACACCATCATAATTTTCGATGTATCCTTCACGGATGAGCCGATAATATGTCCCGCCTGTTTCGGTTGGCTCGCGTCGTGTGAGCAAACGTGGCTCATCTGGATGTTGTTTCCATCCGCCATTGGGGTCTTTTATCCGCATAACCAACACGCGCCCATCACCATCCATATCTTCATTGACCAACCCTTCTAAATCTTCTTCGGGGTAGGGATAGGGACGGGTGCTAGACCGCAAAAAGCGCGGTTTGTCTGCGAGCGCCAATTCTGCACCATCTGGATTCACACGCGGGCAAAGATAAAACACGCGGGTATCGAGTGCGCGGGTGACATCTGCATTTTTGCCGTATTCACTGGTTAATTTATTGAGCAAATATAGGGTAGCGGTGGTTGGCGAAACTTCGGTAGCGTGGATATTGGCATCTGCCCAAAGCGCAGGTTTTTCTTCTGCGATGCCTGTTTGGGTGTTGGTCACAGTCACCAACCAAATATCGCGTCCTTCATAACTTTTGCCGATACTTTCTAATTTGACCAACTGCGGAAATTCATTTGCAAAGGCTTTGAGGGTGGTTGTGAGTTCATCATAGCGTACATAATGGTCAAAGGTGATTTGTGGCATATAAAATCCTTTCTCGTTAGGACAATAAAATTAATTTGCATAGTGGTGTTTTTATCTGTAGTGGCATGAGCGCCTCATGCCACCATTTTATGCACTCACTTTTGCAGGCACGAATTGATTTTTAGGCTTAAATAGCAATTTGAGCTTGACGTTGATAATCCCAATCCCTGTAAAGATAAGACCCGCGCCTAAAAACATGGTTGGGCTAATTTTTTCGCCTAAGACCAACCATCCTAAAATCAGACCCACCGCAGGCACGACATACGTCACCATTGTGGCGCGGAAAGCCCCCAATTCTTTGATGATGAAATAGAAAAACATATAGGCGATGAAGGTATTCACAAAGCCCAAGCCCAAAATAGCGAATAAAATATTGCTTTCTAACTCATTGTAAGGGGTATATGACCGCCCCCCGACAAGGGGTTCGATAAACATGAAAATAAACCCAAGTGACGACCCAACGATGAATGTAGAGGCAGAGGTGATGAGGGGTGGAACTTGATATTTCGCCATCACTTTACGGCTGAAGGTCGTTGAACCTGCATAACATAGTGAAGCGGCGACAATCGCTAATTGCCCAAGCAAAAAGTGAATATTTAAGCCATTACTTTCGGTTGATGTGACAAATTGAGGAAAATTAAGCGCCAATAATTGGCTATAAAATGGGCTTGCAGGATGGATGGCATCTGCCGATAACAAAAATACACCCGTAAAGCCAACCGCCAAGCCCAACAATTTGCGCCGTGTAATGCGTTCATCCACAAAGGCAAAATGCGCGATAATGAGACCGAATAATGCGGCGGTGGCTTGTAAAACAGCCGCCATCCCGCTAGGAATTTCTTGCTCCCCAAATGAGATGAACATATACGGTATGCTCACATTAAAGATTCCCAAGATGATGAGCGACCGAATGACAGGCATTTGTTTTGGAAAACGCAATCCACGCAAATAAGCGAGTGTGCTTAACCCGATTGCAGCAATGACAGTACGAGTAAAGACGACTTGTGTCGCAGATACCCCCGATACCCCGACACGAAT
>CALDGT010000500.1 GCA_937942935.1 uncultured Chloroflexota bacterium
GCACGAGGTGAACAGATTAGCCGATTGGATAAAAACCAGCTATCCCTCTGTGGATTTATTGGTGCATAGCGCGGGGGTGATGCTCCCCAAAAAAACCATGACATCAGAAGGATTAGAGACGGTGTTCGCGGTGCAATATTTTGCGCGGTATCTGCTCAACACTGCCCTACTCGGTCATTTTGCCACCAATGCGCGGGTGATTAACATTTCCGCAGGCGGGACAATGCCCATCAAACTGCATGTGGATAATATCAACAGTCAAAAGATGTATCATGGGGTATACACCCTCATGCACGAGTCGGTTGCCAATGATGTGATGACCTTGCGCCTCATCCGCGAATACCCACACATTCAGTTTTATGGTTATGGTCCATTTTATGTAAAGACCAATTTATTCAGCAACATGCCCTTTTTCTTTAGGCTCTATTCGACCATTTTTGGCAGTCTGATGGCAGGCACACCACAACGCTCTGCAAATGATGTGATAGCATTGGCAACAGGCAATCATGAGGCGGGGTTATATGCGCGGAATTGCAAGCAAATTCACCCCAACAAACACCGCGCCGATGCAAAATTGCAAGACGAGTTATATCATGCCACCGAAAACTTGATTCAAGAGGCATTAGGACATGGCTAGAGAATATTATGATGTTGAGGTTCATCACAAAGGGGAATGTGTGTGCGAATCATTTTTAGCGCCGATTACCACATGGAAAGAGGTCGCACAACGCCATGATTCACAAGATGCGCTCATAAAATCACTCATCCCTGTTGCCGAAATTGATGATTACATCATAGACTTATTTCGATGTGCCGATTGTGGGCGTTATTGGGCGCGAGAAGATGTTGGGCGTGCATGGCTAACCCAAAGCTATCCATTTTTTTATTTGGCGACTATCGCTCCAGATGAAACACCCAAAGCATGGGTGTCTCGTCAACAATGGAAGCCTATTTTATCTGAACTCAACAAGCATCATGATAGAGATTATCATACCCTCATCGCGCCACACTTGCCCCTAAAATCGAATTCACGGCGTAACCCCAAAAATAACCGATGACGCACTGAGCATCACCCCTTCTAGCGGGTTGGTCATCATGCCTGCATCCGCCAAAAAATCGTCCCATGCCAACATCACCAATTGAGGCAATTCGCGCCGAATATCATCGGCGAACACCCCCGTGATATTCCCAATGGTCAGGCGGGGCATTTCGCCACCTGTCACATTGAGTTGTGCTGTGCCAATGCCCAGTGTGGGGTGTTGCAGGGTGATGTTCACGCCTGTGGGGGTGACATCTACCAACAACGGATAAATAGCCGTGTTTTGGCTAATGGCTTCGGTTTGCAAATTGGCTAAAAACAGTTGCTCATTCATCTCTAGCGGGTTGGTAAAAGATTCGGGGATGAGCATGGGATACAAATCATTAAATTGGTCGGTGTTGTTATTATAAATCCCAAAACCTGCCGCAAATTCCCAATAGCACCAGCTAAACCCATTATCTTCTGCCGCCACGCGCACCGCTTCGGTATACAACAAACGAGAGGCTTGGTCTGCTTTATAATAAGACCCAAATTCACCGAGCAAAATGGGGATGTCATTCGCCTCTGACCATTGGCGCACCCAATCGAAATCATTGAATAAATTCTGGTAATCTGTGCCTAATCCCCATGTTTGACCGAGCCATGCGTCTGAGCCAGACACCCATTCTGCGCCCTGATGGGTGAACTCGAATGGCAAATAATAATGAAAAGTCGCTATTAAATTCGATTTATCTACGGGTAAAATCAGTTCATCCAGCGTATGATAAGAGTTCCACCATGTGCCACCAAAGACAATGCGCCGTGTGGGGTTGGTAGCGCGAACTGTGGTGATGAGTTGCGGAAAAAGCGCGTTCCATTTGGCATCGGTCAATTCTCCAAACGGTTCATTGAGCAATTCAAATGCCAGCGCATCGGGATAAGCGGCATAATGTGTGGCAATTTGTGACCATATCGCAATCACACGCGCCGTATGAGCATCGGGAGAGACCATGATTTCATCGTAATGATGGATATTCAAAATCACTTGCAACCCCGCATCCAACGCCCACCCGATAACCTCATCCATCCGCGCAAAAAAGGTCGGGCTGATGGTATAAGGTGCGGTATTGCCCGCCTTATTTGACCATTTGGTGGGGATTCTGACCGCATCGAATCCTGCATTGGCGATAGTAGGGAAAAAATCTTCTTCAACAGATAATCCCCATTCGCCTTCGTTGGGCGCTTCAAGCATATTCCCCAAATTCACACATTTGCCAAATGGCGCGGGGGTGGTTTGGGCAAACGATATAGACGGGAGCAAAAAGATGATAAATAACAATATAAAACGCATAAAAACAGCCCTCTCATGGTGAGATAGTGCCAAAACTTGCCAGCATATTAATCATTTGTGTTTGATAAAATTGCTCGACATCGCCCACCACCGCTTGCAAATGATGATATAACTCTAATGAGATAATGCCATGCAATTGTGTCCAACCTAGCACACCCAAATATAAGGCTAATGGGGCGACAGGATAGCCATCTTCTTCTATCATACGCTGAATATGTCCGCGCACGCTATCAGGAATATGGTCATAGGGTGGGTGCGGGGTATATTGCGGCGTTTGCATCACTTCTTGAATACTGCCCACAATCACCACAAATGACCGAATCACGGCGGGAACGGTACGTTCTCTTGGGGCGGTATAATCGGGGATGGGGTTGCCATATATCAATTGAAAATCGGTGGGGTTTTGCACTGACCACGCCCGATAGGTCATTAACACCGCCACCAGCCGATGATAGGGGTGTTCATCGGCATGAATTTTACAAGTATCTTCCAAAGATTGTGCTAATGCAGAAAACGCATCTACCAATAACTCGGTGATGAGCGCGTCACGGTTTTCAAAATAACGATAAATGGCGGGGGCGGTCATCCGCATTTCATTGGCAATCCCGCGTAAAGAAATGTTACCTGTGCCAAATTGAGTCATTTGTTGGCGGGCAACCGCTTTAATTTCGGCGTAGGTGGCTTCTCTGCGTTCTTCTCTGCGTGTTTTTTGGGTCATAAGGTTATCCTTCCTGTTCTGTTAATTCAGTTTACACCGTTCACAAATTTTGTCAAGATACCCGTAACCACCCCACAATAGATGTGTTATAATCAATATCAAAATTTTTCTTTTCAACAGGATTAAATTCATGATAACAATAGAAATGCTCCAAGCCAAAATTCACCAAGCGCGGGTGACTCATGCCGACCTCAATTATGAAGGAAGCATTGGGATTGATGTGGATATTGTGAAGGCGGCGGGGATGTTCATCAACCAAAAAGTATTGGTGGTAGATATCGAAAATGGCAATCGGTTTGAGACCTATATCATCCCTGCACCAAGCGGAAGCAAACAATTTCAGGTGAATGGGGCGGCGGCGCGTTTGGTCAGCGCAGGCGACAGGCTCATCGTCATGGGATTTGTTCACATGCCCTACCCCCCCGCAGAAGATTGGCAACCGCGTATTTTGTTGATGAACGCAGATAATACCATTAAGCAGACAATTGGGTAAAATCCTCACCCCTATCCCCTATCCCCTTTCCCCATTGCATGGAGAAAGGGGAAAAAACTTGCTTTTAGATGGGGTTTAGCCCCCTCTCTCAACAGCGTGGGGAGGGGGTTGGGGGTGGGGTTAAATGCAAAACTCCTTATATGAGGTAATCGGTATGAATAAAATTTACGTTTCGATTATGATGATACTGTTCTCAATTTTCCTCGCAGGGTGCAACCTAGAGGCAGAAGCACCACTCGCCACGCCCACCCCGCCACAAGTGACATTTAATACCCCCTTCCCCACCAATTCACCCCTCCCCACGATTGCCGTCACACCGACCACAGGCGCGGGTGAAGGATGTGTGGTGAATACAACCTTACCCACGTATGTCGTGAAAGCGGGAGATACGCTATATGACATCGCGGTGCAATCGAATACAACCATCCAAAATTTAGTGGCAATTAATTGCCTCGCCAATGCCGACCAAATTTTTAGCGGGCAAAGGATTTATGTCACCCAA
>CALDGT010000501.1 GCA_937942935.1 uncultured Chloroflexota bacterium
TGGCATCTGCTCATAATTTATATCTCAATAGTACCGCAGAAACAGGCTTTTTGGGGATATTAGCCAGTTTGTGGTTAGCAGGGGCATTGTTGATGGCATGGTGGCGCGTTTGGAAAACCCAAGATATGCCACAACGAAAAATTCGCCATGAAGCCGTTATCGCCGCCATTTTGGGCGTTGGGGCGCATAGCATGGTGGACGTATTCACCACTACCCCATTGGTATCACTCATTGTGTTGCTGATTGCTTATAGTGTCGTAGGGCATAAGACAGTCTTAGATGACCGTCCAAAAGGGAATCGGTTGGCGGCATTGGCAGGAATCATCATCGTTATCGGTTATGGCATCTTTTTTATCCAAACAGACCGTGCTTATTCTGCCTATTTAACCAGTCTGCGTGATGAAGAACATGCTCTCGCCAATACACAACTCGCACAATCTTTAGACCCAGAACTCAATTTATACACCCTACAAATTGCTTATCTCAGCAACACAATAGAGGGGTATAAAATCGCGCTCCAAGCAGAACCAACTTGGGATGTGGGGTGGCTGAATTTGGCTTATTTATATGAACAAGGGGGGCAATACGATAAGGCACTAAATGCACTGTATCGGGCAGAGGCAATTTTACCCATTTCACCAGAGGCGAATTACAATATCGGACGACTGGGCGAAACCTATCAATTGTTAGATGATGATACTATCGTCGAATATTATTATCGTGCTTTGATTTATTTGCGTGGGCGAGGTGATATTCCTACACAATCATTTTGGACACAAACCGCATTGCGAACAGAAGCCCTACGCGACTATATTCAAAATCGGCAAGCGGTTGAACCAACCATTGGCTATATCTTAGTTGCCCAACACTTTCCAGATGAAGTCAGTAATTATGTGCCACAAAATCCCAAAACGGGGCGTGAGTGGTGGGTGGTTGGAGAATATGCGTTAACAATCGAAAAAAATCCGCAAAAAGCAATAGAAGCATTCACCAATGCCATCACCACCACTCCCCAAGAAGGTGATTATTATGCCAGTCGCGCACGCGCCAAAATCGCGCTCGGAGAGAATCCAGATGCCGATTTGAATATCGCCAGTCTATTGCCACGCCGATTTGAATCGGTGACGCTCATTCGTGCCGATATTGCAGAACAAAACGGAGACACTGAAACTGCCAAAAAACTACGCGAAAGCACACAAACACGGGTCGTTAGTGGCGATTTTGCGGGTGTGCTTTATCATGGGCGCATTGGGATATTCGATTTACCACAAGCGATGTTACCACCAAGCGAATAGAGGGCTTCACATTTGCCATAAAAATTGGTATGATGATATTGTTATGCCCCCATAGCTCAGTGGATAGAGCGTTGCCCTCCGGAGGCAGAGGCCCAGGTTCGAGTCTTGGTGGGGGCAAAAATAAAAGCGCCGTTGGGCGCTTTTTTGATTCATAACCAATTTACTTGCGTGGACTATCATCACCAGAACGGGCGCTTGATGCCCAATCTTTCATTTTTGCCAAAGCCTGAGATAAGGTTGGCATTTGCGCGATATTGATATTCGCCATTTCTAGGTTATCATTCAATTCATCCAACACGGTTAACGCCATTTGTGGATTATTCGTCTTGAATGATTCTTCCAACTTATCCAGTTTCTTGTTCACCACTTCGCGCCCTTTATCCGAGAGCGTGACCTCATTTAATCCGTCCCGCAACACAATCAAGCCGATGATTAAATCGGTCAATGCGGGTGAGTTTTCCACTTTATTCACGGCTTTAGCATTTTTACCCACCGCCAAAGCCCCGCCCGACATGGTAAAGCTACCACTGACCTGAATCCCAGAATTTCCTTTTTTATCATCATCATTCATCGCATCACCACCTCAAACTAACTCGATTGCCCCATCATGGCTTTAACCGCATTTTGCGCTCGGTTGACCACATTTTTCGCTTTTGCACCATCACCAACTGCCAATGCACCACCGCTCATCTCTAAATTGCCGCCAACCATCACCCCATTGTTGACAATAGTCTTAGCGCGTTCTTCAAATTGGGTGGTATTCACATTCTTGAATGCTAAAAATTTGCCCAAATGGGCAATTATTTCTTTTTCGATAATTTTGCCATACATCTCTTTATCCATCAGTTGGAAAAAGCGTGTGTAATTGCTATGGCTAAATTTTTCGCGCAGGCTTTCGGGTTTGCCATAATCAAATGGAAACCCGTAGCGCATCACTTCTTTGCGGATGGTGCGTAATTTCTGGTGCAGTTCATCTGCCGAACCCAACCCTATTGATGAGCGAACCCAATTACCTAATCGGTTCAAAAAGACAAAACTTTCCATAATCGGGATAAACGGATTCAATGCCAAGAGAATTTGTCTAAAAAAGCCCACATTTTGATAATGGTCAACCTCTAGTAATTCGGGCTTAAGTGGTGGCAACACAAAACTGTTGAATTCTATAAACAAATTGCGCCCACGAAATGAGAAGCGCAAAAAGAATGAGAATACAACCTCACCTTTCCAATCATAAATACGAATCCACTTATAATAGCGCACAGCGTGGTCGTTATTATTGGCATAATACTCTATCGCTTGGGGGGGCAAAATTTGCGCGGGAGATTGTTCAAGTGTATTTGGTAAAAATGCCAGTGGATTTTGTGCCGCATCTAACCCATGTGTAAATAGATAATCGCGTATTTCTACTTGGTCAAACCCAAGGGCTTGTATCCCGCGTGTGAGTTCTCCATAAAGTTCGGCAAGCGTGAATGATGTGGGATTAACCAAATTGCCCAAATCATCTTTATACGTCCCCAAATCCACGGGGAATGACCAACCATCCACAAACACCCCTGCCCCAACAAAGGGCGAAAATCCGCTATATACCACCGCATTTTGATTCGGGTGAGGGATAATTGGCGGGGTTGGCGGATTAGAAATATTGAAGTATTGTTTCGCCTGATTCCATGTGGGCGAATTGGGCTTAAAAAAGCCCAAGTAATTATTACGCAACATGCGCCGACTCAAAAAAGTAACAATCGCAGAGATAAATACAAATCCCACTACAGCAAAAAACATCACTGTATTATTGCCGTAATCGCAACCATAATACTCATTATAATAGCTATCATAATACTCGCAATGATGTGCAGTATACCCAGCGATAAAAATGATAAATGTAACAACCATTATCAGAAAATAGAAAACCCGAATT
>CALDGT010000502.1 GCA_937942935.1 uncultured Chloroflexota bacterium
TATCGGGACCGACCAAGCCATACAACCCGATTGATGCGGGATTAATGGGCAAGCCCGCGCCCGCGCCTGTGATGCTAAAATCACCATCACCCGCTAGGATTTCAAACACAGCACTATCATTGTTACAGGTCAATGCGGATACAGATAACGCAATGGGCGCACTACCCGGGCAACCTGTGGCACTGATGGCTGTATTGCCAGATGTATTGGTAATTGTATTGCCTGTGCAGTCGTTATTGCCATAATGCGAATCTTGACTGGATATGGTGTTTGTGTTGTGAACTGGCCCGCCCAAAGGTGAGGTATTAGTAGTGAAGAGGCTATGATTGATGGTGACTGTCCCAACGGTATTATTAATGACACCCCCTTGAATACTGGCAAAATTGCCCGTGAAGGTGCTATCGGTGATGGTCAGTGACCCTAAGTTATGAATGGCACCCCCACTAGACGCGGAATTGCCTGTGAAGGTGCTGTTGGTGATGCTGACTGTGCCATTATTGCGGATTGCACCCCCCGAACTGCTGGCGGAATTATTGATGAAGGTGCTATTATTGACCGTAACGGTGCTACCCACACTCACAGAAATCGCGCCACCAAAAGTATCATTCCCATTTTGTAAGGTAAATCCATCTAATGTGAGTTGGATGCCAGAAGTCGAAAAGAAACTATTATCATCACCTGTTTCATCAAAAATGACGGTGTTGCCGTTGGCATTGATGGTCGTATTAGCCATAATATTTAGACTTGATGTAAAAATAATCGTCCCGCTACACATAAATGTAATTGTTCCGCCTCCACTATTGGCAGTGGTCACAGCATCGGCAATTGTCCCCGCCCCCGTAAAATTGGTGCAATCGGTAACAGACGCATTGGCGGCACGCACAGGCGTTTGTGCGCTAGAAAAGGCGGTGAGGACGAGTATTGCGATAAAAAAGCGATGTAGCATACGCATACAGAGAATTCCCTTCCAAGAGTTATTCAATTATCCAAGATATTATATGCCAAAATGTGCCAAGCCTAACCAATTATAAAAATTTATTCATTCTGATTGTGTGGGTCCCGCTATGATGCGTATATGACCCATAAAAAAACGCCCCCTCAGCATTACACGGCTGAGGGGGAGCGAGGGGTGAGGCTAAAATTAGTTGGTCAAAATGAGTGTCCCCGGTGCGGGAATCCATCCGCAGGTCAAATTATCGACTGCTTCCGTTGCGAGTTCCACACTCACACGCGGGGCATTGCGCCCATCCATATAGAATAAGCGACCTGTACCCGATAAACACACACGGGCATAATCTGGGAAGGTGTTGACGGTTGCGCCACCTTGCAGGCGATACACATCCACCGCCAAAATCACACCCAACCCAATCAAATCGGCGGGGATTGCGCCAGAATAACTGACGACACCGCCATTTTTCATCAGCACACGGCAATAGGTGTTATCTGGGGCATTTG
>CALDGT010000503.1 GCA_937942935.1 uncultured Chloroflexota bacterium
GTGTGGATAAGTGGCGCAGAAATCGGTGTATAAATCGGGCGAATCGAAATCTAATACGACTAAGCGTGAAATATTCCCCGTAACAATTGCTATCCCCGTGTAATTGCCCGTGATAAACCAGCCGTCAATTTCGGATTTTGAGGGTGGGCGCGTTTGATAAATCTGCCAACGCACGGCAGGATGTTTAGCAAATTCTGGTCTTGTATCAGCGTACACTGGAAAAATTGACCAAAATTGGGTAAAATAGTATTCAAGATACGAACTATGTGTTTTACACATTAGTTTACCTTTCTAGCTGTGGCGGTTGGTGGCTCAGAGATGCTTGCTGGGGAAAGCATTTAGTGTCTCTGAGTTCCCGCTCACTCTTTCTGCGAGAACAATCCAATAAAATTTTAACGAACTATAACTAACACACAACACACTTTCATTTTGGGAGCGTGTCTTTTGGTCAAAATCACGCATCAGACGAAATATTTACAAAATCTTAATCATTTTCATGTGCTAAAATAGGCAATTTTAGCTATTTTGCCCTTCTTAGGTGATGACAAATCACAACTTATTTGGTACAATAAGTATGTGAATAGTCGTGACACTTTTGCCGAAGTCGCACGATGGTAAAACACAAAGTTCTATTATACCCCAGTGAACTTGCGAGTCCGATGCAATTACCCCGTATCGGATTTTTGCATTTATGGACTATTGATTGCGTCACTTCACCAAGATGACCGTAGTATACACCCAATTTGAATTTGATGCAAGCAGTTTTTCAACCCTTTTGGTAAAAAAGGACAAAACGGTCTAAATAACCTTGTTTTTAGGGCAATTTGGGGCAAATTTCGTCATCACGGGTGACATAAAAAAGGCGGTTTTATCTGGTGCAGATACAAAACCGCCTTTTATGATAAGTATGCCCTACCCCACTGTTATGGGATGTTTAGCAAAACGACAGTGCCGTCATCTGTGCCAACGAGAATGGCAGATTCATCGGGTGTTGTGGCAATAGAACGGATATAACGACCATCGAGATTTTGCTCTGATATATATTCGATGGTTGTGCCGTCCCAGAAAATGAGTCGCCCATCATCTGCGCCCGTGACGATGAAATTCGATTGTGGTAGCCAAAGGAGCGCGAATGATTGTGCATTGTGGGCTTGGATGCTTTGCTCAACGGTACCAGAAGCCAAATCCCAAATAACCATAAAACCAGTTGCATCAATTGAGGCGGCACGATTGCCATCTGGACTAATGGCGACGGCATTAACAGAGGCTTCATGCTCGGTGGCGCTCATGAGGCGCTCGCCAGAATCGGTATCCCAGAGTGTGACATCGCCATCTTCTGAACCTGTGAGGATTTGACGCCCATTGGAACTGATAGATAATCCGCGTAGGGGGGCATCGGCACGGATAGCGCGAATGGCATTGCCACTTCGGACATTCCACAAGCGTAAGAAATTATCTGCGCCAACGGATGCGAGGATATTGCCTGCCCGATTAAATTCTACATGCCAAACATAACCATCATGCTCCCAAACATATAAGGCTTGATTGGTCTCCAAATCCCATAAAATGACTTTGCCCTCAAAATCGCTGGATGCCAGATAGCGTCCATTGGGGCTATAGGCGACTGCCATGCCTAAATCGTTTTGACTAACGGCGTCGAGGCGTAAGGTTTCTTCGCCTGTATTCATATCCCACAAGCGAATGGTATAGTCGCTTGAATTGGTGGCGATTTGCCCTCCGTTGGGGCTAATGGCAACTCCGTTCACAAAGGTATCGAGTCCGATAAATGTCATGCGGGTATTTGTATTGGCTGTGATGTTGATGGATGGGGTTGGCGGGATAACTTCGGTGGCGGTACAAGACTCTAACATGCTCTGAATATCGGTGATGTGGACATAGAGGGCATTTGAGAGTGATGATGCGCCTTCGGCTTGGGTGATGGTGTTGATGACCAGTTCTAAATCACAATTTTGGCTCACTTGGCAGGGATATAAGAGGGCTTTTGCACTGGCAAGAAAAGCGTGGACTTCTATCAGGCTTTCGCGTATAAAGGCGTTTTCTGCCTCGTTTACGAGTTCTATGGCATTTTGTACGAGAATATCACAATCTTGGGCAAAAACCGTGTTAAAAACCGAAAAAAAGGCAAATACGATGATAGTTAACAAACGATGTTTTTTCATGAAAATAATTCTCCTTTATAGGCTTGTGTGAGCGAATAAACATAGCCAGATACCCCATTATGAAATTGTACGATGCGATGCTCTAAGATACCGTCTTGCACCATTTGGTCAAGTAAGGCGGTGAGATGGGGTGTTTTTTTGCGTCCGATGGTACGTGCAATTTGAGTGCGCGTTAGTTCTGGATCTTGGGTAAGTGCATGAATGATAAGCATTTGGGTTTGGGATTTTTGACGGTGTTCTTGCATAAGAGATATGGATTAGCTCTGTAATTAACGATTTGTACACATGGTAACGTAAAATCAGATTTTTAGCACGGGCAGATTCATATTTGGTTTTGCCCTACCCCAAAATTAGCAGGCAAGGTTTAACTACGTTATAATGTCCGCACTCAAATTTTAATAAACGGGTTTGTTGTTTTATTCGAGACGGTATACCCGCAAGATTGTGACGGGTATATATCATGGGAGTTTGTGTATGAGTGGAGAGGATATTCAAGCTGGTCGGATAAGTGATGCGACTGAATCGAAGTTGATGAAGTTCATCACAGAGAATACAGTTAAAAATCCGCTACGGGGTATTTTTATCGTATTATTTGTATTTTTGTTGTATATCACCCTCTCACGGGTATTGGGTGGGGAATATACCATTCAGCAAATTGTGCAACAATTCATCTTTGGGTTATCGCAGGGGAGCATTTACGCGCTCATTGCCTTGGGTTATACATTGGTGTATGGGATTTTGTTGATGATTAACTTCGCGCATAGCGAGGTGTTTATGATGGGTGCTTATGGCGGGTTCTTTGCGATTTATCCGATGGCAGAGAGTGGGTTTTTGCAGGAGCATACCCTACTCGCTTTGGGGTTAGTCTTTTTGAGCGCGATGTTAACGTCATTAGTGACGGCTGTTTTATTAGAACGCATCGCGTATCGTCCATTACGAAATGCGCCGCGCCTTGTGCCATTGATTACCGCGATTGGGGCTTCTATCACATTGCAAGAATTAGCCAAACAATTATTTGGCGCATCGCCACGACGTTTTCCGGATGTGAATTATTTTATTTTGCCAGATTCTGGGATAGAGACGTGTAAAACTGTGGCGCGTGAACGGATATGTACGCCCGGTCTGGATTTGATTGGCGGGATTTATGACGTCAATTTCTTGGGTCTCGATTTGCGGATTCGCCCACTTTCATTCATCACCTTATTCACTGCGGTCATCTTGATGTTTAGTTTGTGGCGATTCATCCAAAATACAAAGACGGGCAAATCTATGCGAGCGGTGGCGGAAGATAAAAATACGGCGCTCCTGATGGGTATTGATGTGAATCGGGTGATTGTGGTGACATTTGCACTCGGCGCGGCATTGGCGGGCGCAGGTGCGGTGTTGGCGCGGTTAGTACCGGGCGATAATATCATCAGCCCGTACATGGGATTTTTGCCCGGCATTAAAGCATTTACGGCGGCGGTGGTCGGCGGAATTGGAAATGTTCCGGGTGCGATGTTTGGTGGGTTATTTTTAGGTGTTGTTGAGGCGGTTGGACCGGGGTTATTGGGATTAGATAATCAGTTGCAAGATGTGATTGCATTTGGGTTATTGGTCTCTATTTTAATTTTCCGTCCAACGGGTATTTTTGGCGAAGTGGTCGCAGACAAGAAGGTATAAGTGCCATGATAAAAAAGAGTACATTCCAACGGGGAATTTTAGCCAATGGTATCGTCCTCCTGCTGACATTGACAGGGATATTCAATACCTTTGCCAAACAAGAAGTGATTCCAGAAAAATTGAGCCTGAATACGGTGATTATCATCGCTATGGTGGGGATAACTGGATATGCGTGTGCTTATCCCTTGCGAAAGGGTAAACCCCTTGAGCCGATGGTCAATGCCATCTTTGCCACACTTTGGTTAGCCGTTATGTGGGTTGCCTTGGTGTGGTTGTATAGTACCATTGATATGCGTTTCATTTTTCAAAATTTAACTGGGTTGAATCCGAGTCCGTTGACCTTTGGCGAGACTGTGCGATTTGTTGCAGTAGAAGCTACCGAGATAGACCCTTTGTTGCCGATTGAATTTGGCGGGTTGGTCAAATTGATTATCTTTTGTGCGATGATGGGCGCGATAAGCGGTTTTGCGGTTTTGCTCTCACTCCGTTTGCAGTTGATTGTTGGCGTGAGCGCAGTGCTGACAGTGGTGTTATCGCTCATCTCTACCAAAATCAATGGGATTATTACCCTGCCCGATGCACTGGCATTTGTAACTGCTTTTGGATTGGCATATCTGGTTTCATGGTTTCTTAATAACCGCCGAACAACCCCGCTTCCACAATGGTTATTGATGGCAGTTGGCGCACTTGTTGGGGCGTTTGTGGCGGTTGGATTGTTATTTGTTGGGACAGAGGAAGCCTTTGCGCGGGGTGGAATTTTACGCGGGATAGGGACTGCTCCACAAATTATTGATATGGGTTTACGCGGTTTAATAGGCGGGTTATTTGGGGTATTTGCGCTTACAGGTGTTGCGGGTGCATTAGCCCCAAAAGCGGAGCGTTTAAGCCACAACACCAGCCTATACTTTGTCATGATGTTGATTGTCTTGGGGTTGCTTAATACGGGTGGGCGCAAATTGCCACTCGAAACGGCACTCCTCATCTTTGGTGTCTTGACACTAGGGATTGCTCTCATTCCATCGCTAGGCAAAAAAGCAGAATCTCAATTTGTGCAATTGGCGCGTGGCGGAAAATTGCAATCACGCGGGATATTTTTGTTTGTGTTGGCTGGTGTGGTTTTGGTTGCCCCACAATTTATGGGCGTTTCGCTGGCGAATAATATCAACCTCATCATTTTGTATGCGATGCTTGGCATTGGGTTAAATGTGATGATTGGGTATGCTGGGTTGCTCGATTTAGGTTTTGTTGCCAGCATTGCCATTGGCGCGTATACAGTTGGCATTTTGACGGGTCCGAATATCCTCACCTGTAATGGTGTGGCGATTAACCCTAACTTGATTACATTGGACGAAATTAATCAATTGTGTACAGGTCGGATTGATTTTTGGGGTGCGTTGCCAATTGCTGTTATCTTATCTGCGGTGACAGGGATGCTTTTGGGCGTGCCTGTGCTGGGATTGCGAGGTGATTATTTGGCAATCGTCACACTTGGGTTTGGCGAGATTATCAACCGTATTATTTACTCGGATAAATTTAAGCCCCTCATGGGTGGCGCTCAAGGGTTATCGCCAATTCCTGTGCCAGAAATCTTTTTGCCAATTGGTGGTGAGGAGGGGATAAATCTTGTCTTTGGAAATGCGACCAGTGTTTTTTATTTGTACATCTTCGCCATCCTAATCGCCATATTTGTCACTTATCGCTTGTCTATTTCCAGACAAGGGCGTAGTTGGCGTGCAATTCGTGCCGATGAAGATGTGGCAGAAGCGATGGGGATTCATACTGTCCGTACAAAGTTGATGGCATTCATGGTTAGCTCTGCGATTGGTGGGCTAGGTGGTGCAATTTTGGCGGCGCAATTGCAGAGTGTAACCCCCGAAAATTATAAACTGGCATTTTCGATAAACGTGCTGGCGCTGGTGATTATTGGCGGTATGGGTTCAATTCCCGGTGTAATTTTGGGGGCGGTTGTATTGGCTGGTTTGCCAGAATTGCTTCGTGAGTTGGAGAGTTATCGGTTGTTGGCATTTGGTGGTTTATTGGTGTTAGTGATGCTAGTCAAATCTGAGGGGTTATTGCCACCTGCGCCACCGCGTTTGAGCGAACAAGCACGATTATTAACTCATCCAGAGCCAGCAGGGACAGATTGAGGAGGATACAAATATGGGCGAATTATTGTTACATGCGATGACTATCACCAAACGGTTTGGTGGTTTGACAGCCGTGAATGCGGTGGAATTGAAGATTGAACGTGGGATGATTGCAAGTCTAATTGGACCAAATGGCGCAGGAAAAACAACCTTTTTCAATTGTATCACTGGATTCTATACCCCAGAAGAAGGTCGGATTATGTTCAATAACCGCGATATTCGTGGGTTGCGAACAGACCAAATTGCCTATCGCGGGATTGCTCGGACATATCAGAATATCCGCTTATTTGGGGCAATGACTGCACTTGAAAATATTCTGGTTGGGATGCACATTCACTTGAAGGCGACTCCTATCGGTTCTGTTTTGGGATTTAGCAGGACTCGCAGGGAAGAACGTGAGGCTCTTAAAGAAGCCTATCGGTTGTTGGAATTTGTTGGGCTAGGGGATAAAGGTGATTTGTTGGCGAGTAACCTCGCTTATGGTTTTCAACGGCGGTTAGAGGTGGCGCGGGCGCTGGCATTGAAGCCACAACTTTTGTTATTAGATGAACCAACGGCTGGTATGAATCCGCAAGAAACAGATGAGATGATGGAATTTATCCGCAATCTACGTGATAAATTAAATTTGACGATTTTCCTCATCGAACATGATATGAAACTTGTCATGAGTATTTCTGACCAAGTGAGTGTGATGGATTATGGCACGAAAATTTCTGAGGGAACACCTGCCTATGTCCAAAAAGATCCTGCGGTTATTAAAGCCTACCTCGGTAGTGCGCCAGAAGAAGTGTTATCTGAGCAAGCCTAAATTTGAGTAGAGTAGGGCATGTAAAAAAGGGCGTGATGGTCATCATGCCCTTTTTTATTTGAGTTAGATCGTAACGTGCGTTACGTTCTTTTAGTGATTCTCATGAAAAAAGCCGTTTTTAGGGGCTTTTTGGGGTTAGATCGTAACGTGCGTTACGTTCTCAATAGTTACTTCATTTTTTCAATTTCATCGGCTAATGCACGCATCATGATGACCATTTTATGACGGTCATCCCGTGTCATCTTTTTTGCTAAAGTACGTTGTTTATTTGCCAGTTGTTCCCAATGTTTATGGAATAAACTGGGTTCAGTGGATGGTGTATGTACCAGTTTTTTGGTAGGCGTGGCTTTTGAGGGAATCAAACCATGCCGTATCATCTCTCGGATTTCAAACTCGGTGATGTTATTATCATCAGCAAAATCCCACACTTCATAATCTATCCGCAATAAGGCACGATATTGGCGAAGTTGTACGGGATTATTTAATCCTAAGAAGGTGAGTATTTTTTGTGTATCACCCGGTAATATCCGCCATTGGATGCCATCCGCCACCTGTGCATAATAATCTTTTTCATGCTCAAATGCTGTTATGGGCAAAAATTCGGCACCTGTTTGGTGATAGGTATCCATCACCAATATTGCCAATTGTCGCGCTTTTGCAATTGCATTCAATTCTTGGCGAGCATTATTTTCAGATGCTTGGCGCCATACATTATGCTCTGGAACAATACGTGCGGGGATATAACGCCACTTATCTCCATACACTGTATATAACAAATGGTAACTCATCCAACGGCGTTCACCCGTTTCAATGAGATATTTTGTGCCTTGCCGAATAACCGTTATTGCATTGGTTAGACCATCTTGCCTGATGCTTGCCGCCAAAACGATAATATCCATCAGTGCCGATTCTGCACTAAATTCTGCCAATTGTTGCTTTAATTCGAAGCTATTCGGTCCCTCGAATTGCTCTGGGCGGTTGCCATCATCCATGATGCCCACATTGGGATGTCCAAGGTCGCGTGGGTCAATCCGTATGCCTCTATCTGTAATCCAGACACGCGGTAGCCGATGTTCTTCTTCATATTTTTGAGCGTATTCCGCACTAGGCGATGGAAGCGCCGTTTCGACCATCTCAATTGCTTCGTGCAAATTAAAGGGTTGATAATTGTGTTTTTTGCGCTCTTCGTTGACAAGTTTTAGCCATTCGTCAAATAGGGATTTCATCTTATCAGGCGTGGCAATTCCCCCACGCCTGATTTTACTAGGGATAGCACGTCGCGCCTGACTTGCATCTGGCAAAATATCAAAAATATTGACCTGTTCTGCACGTAATTGCTTTACAGCCTGTATATCGGTAAATTGCCCAAAAAATGCCGCATTGGTTTCTTCATAAGAAGCATTTTCACGACTACGTTCATCATTTTCACCACCAAAATGATTAAAATCTGACCCCTTTATTTTGCGTTTTCCCATGCCATAATCTCCTTTTCAAAACGATCTACCAATGCCCACATAATGCCCGCCTCGTAGCTGGTGGGCGCATATGCAAACACCGCCTGCTTAAAGTTGGTTGCCTCAGAGAAAACAGTACGCAATGGAATCGCATCCCAAACCATACCCCCAAACGCATCTCGAACATATTGCAAATTACGTTCATGATTTTCTGTTTTGGCGCGGAATTTGTTTGGTACAATTCCCAAAATACGATTTGGGGGCAAATTATAATCAGCTCGCCGACCCTCAAATTCCCGAATTTGGTCTAACCCGCGCTTTAATCCATCGAATGATAATGCTTCACATTCTGTCACATACACAAATGCCCGCGCCGCCATATACACCGCACCATCAAACATGGTCGTTGTTGGTGCGGTATCAATAATGACATAATCAAAGGCTTTCTGAACCTCATCTAATCTGCTTAAAAATGCAAATGGGTTTTTTTCGAGTAGCGGAATGACACCCGTTTTTTCATCACTTGGCAATACAAATAACCGCCCTTTAGATGGATGGTCTGGTACACTATAGGCTTGTGCTGGGACAGGTCGCAACACATCCTGAAAATCTTTTTTATCTACCAACAAACTAAATAAACCGGGTTGTGGTGCAATTCCCAATGAATAACCCGCATGACCCTGTGGGTCGGTATCTACCAAAAGCACATTATGACCTTTGGTTGCCAACCCCGTTGCAATATGAACTGATACCGTACTTTTTCCCACGCCACCTTTTCGATTGGCAATTGCCACGATTCGCATAGTATACTTGCTCCTTAATAATCCTCATCATTTTTTTGATATGTGGATTGTATCGCTAAATCGTTAATTTGTGTAGAAACTTGATGCTTATATGCAAATGAATTTACTTCAAACTTCACCTCCCCCACCCCATTTATTATACCCCTTTTTAGGGATAAAGTATCTATACCGTATAGATACTTTTTACATTTTGACCACTTTTGGGCTTAAAAGGACTTGAATGATGACCACTACCGATTGGCTAACTGAGAAGGAACAACTGCTAGAACAACTCCAAATTGAACGCCTAGAGCGTGAATTACTCTTTCAGATTGCACTCAACTTGAGCGCCGCTAATTCTCCTGATGACCTCGTAAAACTGATTTATAA
>CALDGT010000504.1 GCA_937942935.1 uncultured Chloroflexota bacterium
TCATCTGGCATATATGGACGTTGAATAAAACTATGCGCCCCCAATTGATATGCCCGTTGCGAATCGTTGCTCAGTGTCACCACAATAATGGGAATATCAAACGTATCATCGCGGTCTTTGAGGCGTTTTAAGACATTCCAACCTTCGCTATCGCCGAAATTCACATCCATGAGGATGACGGTTGGGCGCATATTGCTTGCCATCGCTTCTGCATACGATGGATGGTCGGCTGTGACCACTTCAAATCCTTCGCGTTGGAGGGCGCGACGGAATTGGTCTACCATGTCTTTATTATCTTCAATCAACAAAATAAGGCGCTTGGCTTGCATCACTTTTGGCGGTGGCGCACTCGATTTGATTGGTGATACCTCTGTAGTAGATGTCGCACGATTAGGCTTGGTATCGGTCTTTTCGACTTTCGCCACAGGCATACTCTTTGTTTGTGGCTCATCGGAAAGTGGTCCAGTCTTGGGGATGACAACCGGTGGTTGTTCTGTATCTTGTGCAACATCCATTGTCGGCTCGGTTGGGATGGTAATGGAGAAGGTAGACCCCTGATGTTCTACCGATTCAGCAGTCATTTCGCCACCTTGTAATTCAGTGAGCGATTTAGCAATCGGCAAGCCCAAACCAGTCCCGCCTTGTGTCCGTGTAAGCGATGAATCTACCTGACGGAATGGCTGAAAGATGAGAGGCAGGTCTTTTTCGGAAATACCAATACCCGTATCTACCACATCTATCCGCAACATAATTTTGCCTTTTTGATTGGCAATCGGATACACACGGATTGTAATCCCACCAGAATGGGTGAATTTCGCCGCATTCGAGATGAGGTTAAGCAAAATTTGGCGAGTACGGAATTCATCACCGTATGCTTTGGGTAAGTTGTTCGCCATTTCGACAGACAAATCTAAGTTTTTATCTTTCACCAACCCAATGCCGATAGATTTCACACCCTCAATCACTGGTTTCATCTCAAAATACCCAAACTTGAGGTCGAGTTTTTCGGCGGCAATCTTCGCTTGGTCAAGAATTTCGTTGATGAGATACAACAAATGTTGACCACTGTTATAAATAGTCGAGAGGTCTTGTTCTTGCATCTCGGTGAGTGGACCGTCAATGCCTTTAAGCATCACTCGGCTAAACCCGATAATCGAATTGAGTGGGGTACGTAACTCATGACTCATATTCGCCAAGAAATCGCTCTTGAGGCGGTCTAATTCCATCAATTGTTGGTTAGACTTTTGCAATTCTTCGCGCAATTGTGCCGATTGCACCACCGCCGCCAATGACCCCGCCATCGTGAGGAGCAATTGCAATACCTCATATCCATACGCATTTTCGTGGTCATCTTCTAAGATAATCATGCCGATGAGTTGATTCGTAAAAACCAATGGCACAAGCGCCACCGATTTTGTGTTGGCATGGACGGTCACATAACGCTTTTCGTCACCAAATGAATTGAGTAAATAAGGTTGTTTATTGCTGGCAACAAGGCTAATCAATCGGTCTGGATTATCGAGTCGCACTTCTTCTAACTCTTCTAATGGCGAATCGCTCCCTGCCAACGCGACAGGCTTCAATGTCTGGTACGAATTACGTTTACTAAAGGTATCTTCGTAAGTGACAGGCGTATAAACCACAACGGCTTGTGAGCCGAGCGATTTATAGAGTTCGAGCGCAACGTTCATCAACGATTGGTCGAGTGTGTCCCCAGAGATAGCCGAGGATGTCACATTAAACAAGAAGCTCATGTTTTCTGCTTGGGATTGCGCGGTCTTATACAAACCTGCGTTATCAATGGCAACAGAAATTTGCGCCGCTAAGGTGGTGAGCGCCTTCACGTCTTCTTCGTTGAACGCATTCGGTTGATTTGATTGCACATCAAGCGCCCCAACGACTTTACCTTTGATGACGAGTGGCAACGCCATTTCGGAGCGTGTGAGTGGCAAATAGGGATTTGGACGGTGGACAACCGCCGCATCTGCCGTATCGGACGCAATTTGTGGTTCTGATAGTGCTGTCACCTGACCGATAACGCTCAACGAGCCTTTTTGTAATTTGTGATGAATTGCCAATAATTTTTGACCCGGCTCACCTGTGCTGGCGACCAATTCGGCATAACGGTCTTGTTCATCCATCAAAAAGACTTGTACATGGTCATAGCCAAATGAGTCTTTAATGAGGTCTACCACTTTTGGCAATAATTCATCTAGGTTCAAAATTTGCGCCGCATTTCGGCTAACCTGCGCCGATGTTTCAAGCTGACGCGCACGCCGTTCTGTTTGTTCGAGCAAGTAAGAGGCTTCCATTGACAACGAGGCTTGTTCCGCAAAGGCTTGATAAGTCCGAATCTCGCGGTCATTATGAATATGGGTTTCATTTGAACTCAACCAAACCGCGCCGATAGCCCGTTTTGGCACGCGCAACGGGACAACAATAACCGATTTTGCCCCCATCGCTTCGATACCAGATTTTATGATAAGGTCTATATCGGTATCTGTTTCCACATCATCAACCGTGGTCACATTCAAACTCGCTAATAAATCCCATGCAGGGAATTGGTCACGGGTGAGCGCCATCCCACCTAAATCAATGGCATCGCCATCGCTCCAACTGGCGACAACATGAACCGTTGCGCCCGCGAGTTGCCATCCACCGGTTGTATCGAGCAAGGCAATAAACACCTGATTGATATGAGGTGCTATCAGATAATTCACCAACACATCCAAAATTTCATCTACACTCGACGCATTAGATAAGTTACGACTGGCTTGATATAGGGTGCTGGTTTCTTCGAGTGAATTCTGAATTTGGTCAAACAACATGAATGTGTTCAACACAACCGACGCACCATCTGCGAGGGTATTCAAATAACGGTCTTCGCTCTCGACAAATTGATGAATATCTCGATATGCCAACACCAAAAAGCCAAGATTAACATCTTTTGGGCGCAAGTGAATGGCGGCAAATGATAAAATACCTGCTTCTAACAAGGCTTTTTCGGCAGGGTCGGCGGGGACACTCTCAATAATTTCTTCGAGGTCATTGATATAAACCCCACCTGTGGGAATCGTATATCCCTCAAAAATCTTCACAAAGTCAATTGGTGGCATATCTGGCTTCGATAAATTGACCAGTGGCATATTACCCAATTGCAAACCAGCTTCTGGGGCAAGATAGCCAAAGGCATAATCGGCATCAAATGTGAGCATCGCCTCTTCTAGTACGACGATTAATTGGTCAACATCACGAGCGCGGGAAATATTGTTGGTAGCATTATAAAGCAACCGCACTTCGCGCACTGTAGATAATTGCGATTCGAGGAGTAGCCGATTATCAATGGCAGTAGCAGACACATCGCGCAATTGGGTAAAAATACGTCCGCCATCAATGCTAATCCCATACGGCGAATCGCTCACCACCACCAACCAACCAAACGGTTTCTCGCTGGTCGAAACACGGATGGGAAGTGATGAAAGGGATTGGATGCCCGATTCTAAAAGGGCATTCCGATTCACTTCGGGGATATTTCCATAATTTTTCAAGTCTTCTACTAACATAGGCTCATCATCTCTGAGGAGCGGGGATAATACATCAGCAGAATCAATGAGGTGAACATGACTACGGATAACAGTCAATTTTTGGTGAATATCCCATGTCAGAATATAGGCATCGGTGGGTTGTTGCAAAACGAGATGGGCAATAACCACATCTAACACATCATCTAAGCGCACTGCCTCTGCCAATTGCCGTTGGGCTTCATACAACGACACGGTTTCGCGCAAGTTCTCTTGGAGCGTATTTTCGAGTGTCCGCAAACTCGTGATGTCTTGAAGCGCCACAACAATTTGTTTAATCGTGCCATTTTCATCCTTAATTGGCGCGGCGTTGACGAGCAAATCAATTTGAATCTCATTCACAATGACTGCCACATCATCGGTAGAAGATTCTTCGCCCTTCTCTAATGCCAAGAAAATGGGCATTTCTTCTTTTGGATAGGGCAATTGTGTCCCTGTGCGGAACAAGTTATAGGTCTCAACACTAAATGGCTCATCATAATCTATCGCTTGTCCCAAATACACAATCGCTTGTTCATTGTATTGGATGGGCTTGAGTGTAATGGGGTCTAATACCAACACACCTGCTGGCAATGTTTCGAGGATAGATTTAAGGTTGCGTTGTTCTTGTTGGGTTTGGCGGAACAGACGACGATTTTCGAGCGCAATCGAAACTTGTGTGGCTAATGTTTCTACAAGTTGTTGGTCACGAGTATCTAAGTCCTCGCCACTAATATCGCGTCCCATCATAATGACACCATAACGTTGTCCACCAACGACAACAGGTGTGGCAATGTGCTTACCCCAAAACTGAACAACACCATCTTGCACAACTTCATCCATCATCGAAACACTTGGGTATGTTTTTGGCGAATTGACCAACAACGTACTTCCACGGCGCAAACTATCAATGATGGGCAATTCAAAATAGAAATTCAATTCTAATGCTGGAGCATCATCATAACCGGGAATTTTGCCGACCAATGTTTCGAGCATGTCGGGGTCAGTTTCGCTTACGCGCATGAGCAACCAACGGTCAAAGTTCGTTTCTTCTGCAACACGGGCAAAAATTTCATCTAACCCTTGTGTAATATCTTCACCTGCGACACGGTTTGCCAATTGCGCCGCTTCTGATAGGGCGAGGGCGCGTTGGGCTTCGAGTTGAGCGCGTGATGCCTCAAAGCGGGCTTCTTCGACCAAGCGCAAGTTATCGAGCGCGATGGCAATTTGGTCTGCGAGCGCCATCATAAAGCGTGTATATTGCTCATTAAATGCGCGTGGGCGTTCATGCTGACAAACGACCACACCAAACCACTTCACACGAGAACGAATTGGGGCGAGCGCCAAACTCCATGCGCCTGTTTCTAATAACCGAGAGCGCAAATTGGGTTCATTTTTGAGGATGGGGTCATCTGCTTGGATGATATTTTCAAAGACTAACGCGGTTTCGCGTCCATCGGTTAACCGTCCATACGGCAAATCATCAGATGAAATCCGTTCACCTTTGACATATTTTGCTGTCGCATTTGCCTGATTACGCCAATCATACCCAACCTCTAAATAGGGGGCATTTGGTGTTGGGTAGGGCCACGCCAAGAATAAGGTGATACCGAGCGAATTGATTGTTTTTGTCTCTGCTTCTTGAAGCAAAAATGGACGTGCCAAGTGTTCAACCGCCGCCATATATAACCCATCAAAATCTTGCGCGGTGGTGATGGCACGGCTGGCAACATACAAGCGACTGGTTTCATCCAAAGCCGATTGAGCCGTTTGGAGCAAGCGCCGAATTTGGATTTGACTGCTCATTTGCCCGGTTAACGCCCGATACACCTCATAATCGGTGGCTTTAAGTTCGTGTAGCTGATTGGATGTGATATGGAAAAGTGCAATCGGTTGATTAGCACTAAACAATGGGAATATCGCCATAAAACGATACCCTTGTGCGCGTATCCATTTGACAGAATTTGGCACATTTTGATTGTTAGGCATTTCATCTTGAATAATTTCTGGATTCCGCAAGCGCATTGGCGAATCGGGCGTGATAAAAATGGGATACAACGTATCTAATTCTTTTACCCCACCACTCTCCGACTGTGCCACCATCCTCGCTTGAGTGGGCCACCCTGTCGCATCGAGGTCGCCCTCTAATAAACTGAGCGCAAAATTGAGAGATTGGTCGGTATTGGTCGCCACTGCCGCATAAACCAAATCTTTGGTTGTCTGCGATGTATTGATAATCCGACTAGCCGCGTACAGATTTTCGTTCCGCGCCACTTCTAATTCTGTTTGGCGCAACAACAAGCGGTTATCAATTGCCACACCTGCTTGGTCGCTGAGGGCGCTAAAGATACGCCCTTCACGCTCACTAAATTGGCGTGGTTGGTTAAAGGTGATGGTGATAAACCCACGCCACACACCACGCACACTCAATGGGATGAGTACCAGTGCCATCGCATTAATACGCTCAAACACAGTGATGAGCAAACGGTCTACCCGTGAGTCTTGAGAGGCATTATTGATGAGGGCAATGCGGTCAGATTTTAAGTCGCGCAAAAATGGATGGTCTGCAATGCGTAGGCGCAAACCGACTAAATTTTCGTCTCCTGCATCCCGTTGACGGATTGAGTAATCTGATACCAATTCACCCCAAATTGGGATGCCATTTTCTTCCATCTCTAATTCATTGAACATCCAAATTTGCCCACCAGACGCATCTGTCGTCATAGAGACGATGATAGATTGCAAAATTTCGTCTAATGAATTGGCTTCATTCAGATATTGGCTCAATTGATAAAGGGTTGATGTCTCGGTCAAACTGTTTTGTGTCTCTTGGAAAAGACGGGCATTTTCGATTGCCAACGCGACACGACTGGCGACTGCTTGCAAAATCACGCGGTCGCCATCGCTAAATTCTTGCCCTGTATTTGGCAAGGCGACCATCTCACCAATATTTTCACCCCGAATAATAATCGGCGTTTGAATCGTATCGTTATAGGGGGTAATCGGCGCTTTTTCTTCGACATCTAACAAATTATAGACATAACTGGTCTCTAATTTAATCCGTTGCTCCGCAGATTCCCACGCGATACGAGTCAGTTGTTTATTCAGGCTATCAATTTGTTGAATCCGTTTTTCAGTTTGGTTCAACAAACGGGCGGTGGTAATGGCGACAGCGAGTTGGTCGGCGAGCAAGCTATAAACAGGCAAATCATCTTCTTTGAAGGCATTGGTTGTCCTGCTTTGAATATCCAGCACCCCAATCACATTGCCACCACTGCGTAATGGCAGACCTAATTCTGCCCGCGTTTCAGATAAAAGTGGGTTTTGTGCATACGGGGCAGATTTATCTGTCCATTGCGTATCATTGACGATAACAGGTTGCCCTTTTGAGGTGACTGTACCGATGACCGATTCAGACCCAATCGGGATTTTGAAATTTTGCGCCAAAAGGCGCTCCCCTGCCTTACCATGACTATACCGTAACACAGCATTGATTTTGGCATCATCCACCAAAAACACCTGTGCATGATAAAATCCAAATTCGGTACAAATGAGGTTGATGGCGCGGTTGAGCAACACATCAATATCATACAAATTAGCGACTTCTCGACCAATACGTGTCGCCACTTCTAACTCGCGGTTGCGCCGTTTGAATTGTGCATCTACCGCAGAACTCATCATTTTGAGGGAACGCCCCAAATAATCTATCGCCCCAAAAATTTGCCCCACTTCGTCATTCTGAAGGCTCAGTTCCATCGTAAAGCGCGATTCGGCGGGCAATTGGTCATTCTCACGCACGAGTCGTTGGAGTGATGTATTCACATCTTGAAGGGGTGTGAGGATGGGATTGAGGATGAAGCGAATAAATATAATAAATGCAACGATAACAACAACAACAAATCCCAAAACACCTAAAATACTGCCCGTAATTGGCGCCATCACCAACGACCAATTATCGAGGATAATCACGCGCCAATTGGTATTAACACCAGAATAATCATCCATCTGAGACGCAGAGATAACATAGCCAGAATCGGCATAACTATCTATGACAAACTCACCCGGATTACGGTCTAAAAAGGCATTTAATCGTTCTGGGTCTAACGAAAGATTTTCTGATGTGGCTATAATTTGGTTTTGTGCATCCACCAAAACAATCTGACGTCCCTCTTGAGCCGCCAACGGGTCGGCAATAATGTCGCTGATGGCGCTATTCAAAACGCTCAATTCGATTTCGAGTTGAACAAATCCAAAAATGTTAGCTGTATTCCCCAATGGCGTAACAGGCACATTAACCTTTAGGATATTTGAATTATCGTCTTGGCGTTCTAAATATAAAAATGGCACACCTGCCTGAGCGCGGAATAATAATTCGCTCAAGAGTGGGTCATCTGTGGAGATTGTGCGCGAAACTTCGGCAGCAATGCGTGTCTCATTGGGCAAATTAACAACTTCACCCCATACACGACCATCACGCATAATATAGCGTGCGCCATTATAAAAGTTACGGCGCAAGCTAACCAAATCATCGAATGAGCGCAATAAATCAGTTTGTAGCTCATTCATTGTGCTATTAAATTGAGCTGTGGTGGTTAGGCGTGTTAGCCCTTGTGCATATAAGCGACTGGTTGAGCCATTCGCAAGGCGGGTGATGCTATTAATCGGGTCGGCTAAGTGTTCCAATAAGTTATTTTCGATAGCCGTTAATGAACCCCTTGTAAAGCGGGTGAAAGATTCTATGCCAAAACTTTGACGACTCGACACAGAAAAAACACTAATCACCACAAAAAGGAGTAAAATCATCAACCGCACACGCCACAAGATGCGTGTTTGTAGCGGTGTTGTTCGCCAGTTATTAAATAACCGATTAGCGGTCACAGTTTGTCGGTTAGGAGAACTGTTTGTTGTCATAAAATATCCACCTATTCCGAATGCCCATTATCAGATGATATATCATTGTCATCTAAGTCAATTGAGGGTAATTTGCTGGTAACACTGCGACGGATGGGCGTGATTTCGGTTGTCTCGCCCGCCGATTTTGCGAGTGCAAGGTTAATACTCACCATTGGCACTCGTAATGCTTGACCAACTTCACGCACAGCCGTTTGTAAGATGGCATCAATTTCGGTTTGGGTGGTCAATTTAGAGGCAATATCATTCACCAAACGTTCCCGTTCAATAGCCCTTTGGCTTTCTTCAAACAAACGGGCATTATCGAGACTCAACGCCAAACGTCCAACCAACTCCATTGCTAATTGTACCTTCTCTTGGCTAAAATCGCTTGCAGGAAATTCCCATTCTACCGCGCCGAGTGTTTGCCCACGTAATTGAATAGGCACAGCAAATGGAATTGTATTACGCGGAGTTACCTGACCAATAATCGCAATCCCCTCGCGCAAAACAGATTCGCGCAATGATTCATTGGTCGAAATGGTCGCGCCCAAGCTATATTGGCTCGATAACGCGACCTCGCGCCGATAATTCATATATTCTACCCATGTAGAACGAGTCGCAACGCGGTTGCTGATGGTCAACTCTTCTAAGCGCCGTAATGATTCTTGATATAAGCGCGTATTTTCGATGGCGATAGCGATTTGGTCTGCCATTGTTTGCAAGATATTCACTTGCTCATCATTAAAGCTATCTCTAAATTTGCTTTGCACATCTAATGCGCCAATGATGACATCACCCACTTTAAGCGGAATGGCGAGTTCTGCGCGAGTTTCTAACAAAAACTCGTTCTTGCGATGCACATCGCTCTCTAGGGTATCTCTGGCGATGACCACCCGCGATTCATCTGTACAGCGCCCAATCACGCTCTGACTACCCACTTGCAACCGATGTCCACGCGCCAGCAAGTTACGAC
>CALDGT010000505.1 GCA_937942935.1 uncultured Chloroflexota bacterium
TACCATCATCCCTAGCGCCATCACCTTCGCGCTCATGGTGCAATTTTGTGCGGTGTTCATCGCGCTCGCTAGTGTTTGGGGAATGAAAAAGATAGGTATTGTTTTTGGAATCATCGCCATCATGACGTGGGGTGTGGAATTTATGGGGTCAAAGACCAATTTCCCCTTTGGCAGTTATGATTATACCCCCCTGCTCCAACCACAACTCGGTGGTGTGCCGTTGCTCATCCCCATTGCTTGGTTTATGATGCTCCCCGCCGCATGGAATATCGCGCATTTGACTGTAGGCACAAGAAATAAATTCGCCTATATCGTTGTGGCAACATTAGCGATGACCGCATGGGATTTATTTTTAGACCCGCAAATGGTCGCTTGGAAATTTTGGGAATGGCATGAGTATGGTGCATATTTTGGCATCCCGCTAATGAATTATTTTGGTTGGTTATTGACCGCATGTGTGATTACTGCCGTTATCCGTCCATATCGCTGGCAAATGCCACATTATCCGTTGTGGGTGGTGTATGCGGTGGTGTGGTTCTTGCAATCTATCGGATTAGCCGTTTTTTGGGGCATGGCGGGACCCGCCTTTTTTGGATGTATCAGCATGGGCGCATTTTTGGTCTGGAGTTGGAAGGGATTAAAAAATATCCATGAGCATTGAAGCAATCCTATTCGCATTATTCGCCTTTTTATTGGGGTCAATTCCATTCTCTTATTTGCTCGGCAAATATGGACTCAAAAAAGATATTCGGCAAGTTGGTGATGGTAATCCGGGTGGGTTTAATGTCCTCAAAGCGGGCGGTATAGCATGGGGCGGACTCGCTATATTTTTAGATGCGTTCAAAGCCGCGCTACCCGTTGGACTTGCGACCTATATTTTTAAGTTCACGGGTTGGGAGTTGGTCATCATTGCGGTTGCGCCTGTGTTTGGTCATGCCTTTTCGCCATTTTTGCGTTTTAAGGGTGGCAAAGCCATCGCCAGCACAGGCGGGGTGACAATCGGATTCAGTATTTTGCCCATGCCCGTCATTTTACTCGTTGCGCTCATCACTTTTTATACCACCCTCACCAGTAGCGGGTGGGCAACGATGTCTACATGGGCGATTGGTGTTTTATTTTTGCTCATCACCAGCGCCCCATGGTCATGGCTCACTGCGTGGCTCATCATTGGCGGGTTGCTAATTTATAAACATCGGCGTGAATTGGGGCAATTACCACAACTCAAACCAACTATCAAAAAACGATTAGGCATGGGGTAATATGTCGGCTTGGATTATCATCGCGCTACCACTGCTCGTCATCAGCGCCAATTTAATCGTGAATATATGCTTTTTTCCACGCTTATCATCTAAAAAAATACGCAAAAATACTCCTTTTGTATCGGTGATGATTCCCGCACGGAATGAATCCGCCGTGATTGCGGATACGGTGCGCGGGTGGATAAACCAAACCTATCCCCATTACGAAATTTTGTTATTAGATGACCATTCCACTGATAACACCGCCCAAATCGCACGCGATAGCGCAGGGAATTGTGATAAATTGCGTATCTTATCGGGCGAAGCATTGCCAGATGGCTGGATGGGCAAAAATTGGGCATGTCATCAGATGGCACAAACGGCAAAGGGGGATATTTTGCTGTTTACCGATGCCGATGTGCGCTGGTCGCCCGATGGACTCTCGGCATTGGTGGCAGATATGACCGCCCGAAATGCCGATTTATACACGGTATGGTCAACACAAGAGACGGTCACATGGTCTGAACGGCTCATTGTCCCTCTCATGGCGATGGTGATTTTAGGCTACCTGCCCATCATCGGCGTGCATTTCATCCCATTGGGGGCATTTGGGGCGGCGAATGGTCAATGTATGGCATGGCGCAAAAATGCCTATCATCAAATTGGGGGGCATGAACGAGTCAAAGGCAATGTGCTAGAAGATGTCACCCTGGCTCGCATGGTCAAATCGGCAAAAATGCGCTTACGCATGGCAGACGGCGCGGGATTGATTATGTGTCGGATGTATCGGGATTGGCGCGAAGTGAAAAATGGGTATGCCAAGAATATTTTAGCAGGATATGGTAGCCCGTTTGCACTCATCATCGGCACAATTTTTCACTGGCTCATCTTCATCATCCCCTCGTTATGGTTGATGATTGCATTCATCAGCAATCAACCCACTATCATGCCTGCCCTACTCACACTCATGGGCATCCTCATTCGTGCTATCAGCGCCACTTTTACGCGCCAACGCCTATCAGATGCGCTATTCATGCCCATTTCGGCATTGTTAATGACCATCATCGCGGTGCAAGCCCTCTATTGGCATTACACACAAGGCGGACCCACATGGAAAGGTCGGGTTATCTCGCATAAAGGACAAAAAAATGGATAAAAAACCGATTATCATCATCGGCGCGGGGATTGGGGGCATGAGCGCCGCCATTCGCCTCGCAGTAGCAGGTGAGCGCGTGGTCATCCTCGAAAAAAATGAAAAAGTCGGGGGCAAAATGTATGAAATCGTCCGTGATGGTTATCGGTGGGATACGGGTCCCTCGGTCATTACCATGCGCCATGTATTTGAAGAGCTATTCCGTATGGCGGGGCGTAATTTAGCCGATTACCTCACATTGCTTCCACTCGACCCCCTCACCCGTTATTTTTATCCCGATGGCACAATTTTTAATGCCACCAGCAATTTATCACGCATGGCAGAACAAATCGCACAATGGGATGAACGCGATGTAGCGGGATATTTTAGATATTTGTCGTATGTGGCGACCATTCATCGCATCACGGGTCCCGTTTTTATTTATGATAAGCCACCCCGCCCTGCCAGTTTCCTCAAAGTACCGATTACCGAGTGGCTCAAAGCCGACCCGCTCCGTCAGATGCAACCCGCCATTAACGGATTCGTCAAATCACCGTATATGCGACAATTATTAGGGCGATTTGCGACATATGTCGGCGGGAGTCCATACCTTGCACCTGCCACGCTGAATGTCATCGCTCATGTCGAAATGACGGGCGGTGTATGGTATCCGCAAGGCGGGATTTATAGCATCGCACACGCACTCGAAAAATTAGCGGGTGAATTGGGTATCGAAATTCACACCAATACCCCTGTCAAACAAATTGATGTGCAAAATGGGTGTGCGGTTGGAGTGATAACCTCAAATGACGTCTATCATGAGGCAAAAGCCGTGTTAGCCAATGCCGATGTGACCACCGTTTATGAGCATCTGCTCCCGCGCCAAATCGCCGAAAGACGCTTAAATCGGCTCAAACAGCAAGAGCCGTCTGGGTCTGGATATGTGATGTTGTTGGGCATAGAAGGCGAGCATCCACAATTAGCACATCATAATATCTTTTTTTCTGGGGATTATCGGCGCGAGTTTGAGTTTATCTTCAAAAAAGGTGTTCCTGCCGATGACATGACGGTTTATGTGGCAATCACCAGCAAAACCGATTCATCTCACGCGCCACAAGGGCATGAAAATTGGTTTATCTTGGTTAATGCGCCAGCCACATCATCGGAGTATGATTGGAATGTGCAAAAATTGGCATATCGTGAAAAAGTATTTGACCAATTGGCGCGTTTTGGCATCGAAATTCATGATAAAATTCGTTCAGAAGTCATTTTCACCCCGCTACATCTACAAGAGATGAGCGGTGCTTGGCGCGGGGCATTATATGGCGCATCTGCCAATAGCAAATGGACAGCTTTTAAGCGTCCGCATAATCGGTGCGCGGATATTCGCGGATTATATTTTGCGGGTGGCACAACGCATCCGGGTGGTGGTGTGCCAATGGTGATGCTATCAGGCAAGGTGGCATCGGATTTGATTTTGGATGATATAAGGACATGATGAAAGCATTTTACGTCACTGATTTTGTATTACCCCTTCCCCCAGACCATCGCTTTCCCATGAGCAAATATTCGGGGTTATATGAGCGCGTCAAATCGGCGGGGATTACCGAGTTACTTGTGCCACCATCTGCCACGGATGACCAAATTTTGCGTTGTCATTCCGCAGATTATTTGCATCGCGTGGTGAATGGCACATTATCCCCCGCCGAAATTCGACGGATTGGCTTCCCTTGGTCAACCATGATGGTAGAGCGATGCAAACGCTCATCTGGCGCGACCATCGCCGCAGGATACGCCGCCTTAACCGATGGTGTAGCAGTGAATTTGGCAGGCGGAACGCATCATGCTTGCACCGACCACGGCGAAGGCTTTTGTGTATTCAATGATGCGACCATCGCCGCCCGTGAATTACAAGCCTGTGCGGGGATTAAGCGTGTTTTGATTGTGGATTGTGATGTGCATCAGGGGAATGGCACAGCACAAATCACACACAACGACCACAGCATTTTCACCTTTTCGATTCATGGCGAAAAGAACTTTCCACATCGCAAATTTGCGGGTAATTTAGACATCGGATTGCCCGATGGCACACAAGATGACGATTATTTGATGTATCTGGAAGAAGGCTTACGACGGGCATTATTCCTCAGTGACCCAGACTTTGCCATCTACATCTCTGGCGCAGACCCATTTATTGGTGATAAACTAGGAAAATTGAATATCACAAAAGCAGGACTCGCAAAACGTGACCAGTTGGTGATGACCATGTTGCGTGAGGCAAATTTGCCCGTAGCAGTGGCAATGGGTGGCGGGTATGCGCCAAATATCACCGATATTGTGGATATTCATTTTCAGACGGTACAAATTGCATCTCAATTTGCAAAATCATAGGGTTTAGCGATGGTCATTTTAGTTAAAGACTGGCTCAAACGTCAATTAGATAGCATTATTAGCGTCCAAATTACCCTTCCCAATAGTCCACATGCCGATTTAGTCGTGCAAAGTTGGACGGGGTATAAAATTTATGTGCATTTGCTGAATGAAATCCCCAAACCGCGCAATATCCGCAAAGCACTGCAAGATGCCACCGAAATCGGGATTGGGTCTTTGTTTTTGGTGGATGCCGATTTGCTCCCTGCCGATGGTCATCATGGGCAGATGGATGAATGGGTGCATATCCTCCATAATTTGACCACCGAGCGCCTATATGCCACGCGCACTGTGAAAGGTGTGCCAGAAATTTTTCAGATTCACTTAGAACCCCTCAGCAGTGGCGAACACATGGTATGGTATGGACCGTTAGTCGAGTTTAGCCGTCTGCGCTTTTTTAAGACCGCCATCAAAACACCCCGTAATGCCAAGGGAGAATGGTTTGTAGCCGATTTTGGGAGTGGCGCATTTTGGCGCAATACCGATTATCGCAGTTATCGTACCAAGCGCGATGCCGAAATCCCACGCCAACGGCAAACCCACTGGCAAACATGGGAAGCATACGGACAAACATGGGCAGGCATGGCAGATGAAAATAATCGTCAAAAAAATAACAGTAGCGCCTCATCAAAACCAAGCCCAAGCACATCCATCACCGATTATTTAGAGGTGTGTTTTAAGATTCTCGGACTCGATACAACCGCAGATAAAGAAGCGACAAAAGCCGCCTTCCGCAAATTGGCAATTATCTATCATCCTGATACCAGCGAATTACCTAGTGAAGAAGCACACGCCAAATTTCATGCGCTCAATAAGGCGTATGATTACATCAAATCGGCACGCGGATGGACTTAGTCTCCATTGGCGGGCGCAATTTGTTTTGTCTGTGTGAATTGTCGCCCGTGTTGGCGTTCTTGCATCATCCCCCAAAAGACAATCGTGCCAAATCCATATGTTTGCATGATGAATAGTGGGATGAGGCTCGGCATATACCGAAATGCCAATATCACCGCAAGCGCATTATATAATGTGAGCGCCAATTCACATAAAATTGTCCAATCTGTCCGTAACGCATATTGATTGCCCGCCCACACCTTATCTGAGAATTTTGGCGTGCGCTTGATATTATTCGGACGGCGCAATATCGCTTCAAACACGCCCACGGTGTTGGTGAACATCACCCCGCTACCAATGGCAATGAGGACAGGAAAAGCAATGAGCCGTTTATGCCAATCGGGATACAATTGATGTTGGCTAATCACATACATTATTGGCGCGGCAAGACCTGCTAATCCCAACGGTGCGAGGGGAAGTCCTTGCAAAATCCCCGCCACCATCAGAATCGGATTCAAAATGGTGAGGATGAGCAATAACACTTGTGGCATATATTGGCAAAGGTGAATCGTAGCCATAATTTTTTGCGCTAGTGTGATATGTTCTGATTGCCATACCTTGCCGATGAGCCGAAATAAATTTTGTGTAACCCCTTTTGCCCATCGGGCTTGTTGGGCTTTATAAGCGGCAATTTGAGGTGGTAATTCGGCGGGGACAGCCACATCGGGCAAATATAAGTATTTCCATCCGCGTAATTGCGCCCGAAAACTAAGGTCTAAATCTTCGGCGGTGGTGATTGCCGTCCATCCCCCACTGCCATCTATGCACGCTCGTCTCCATATCCCCGCCGTGCCATTAAAACTCAGCATCAACCCACCCCGATTACGCCCTGTTTGCTCAATCACAAAATGCCCGTCTATGCTCATCGCCTGACTACGTGTGATGAGATTTTGCTCGGCATTCAAATGCGCCCAACGGGTTTGAACAATGCCTAATTGGGGATTATGCAAAAAATGCGGGATGGTCTGGCGCAAAAAGTCGGGCGATGGCACAAAATCGGCATCAAAAATAGCGATGAATGGGGCATCATCCACCCCTAAACCATATTGCATCGCACCAGCCTTAAATTCGGAGCGAATCGGACGGCGCACCTGCGTCATCTGCCAGCCATTTTGTTGATAGTGATTGACCAAATCGGCAACAATTTTAACCGTTTCGTCGGTTGAATCGTCTAAAACCTGAATCCGCAGGCGGTCTTTGGGATAATCCAGATGAGTCATCGCTTCTAATAAGCGCGGGACAACATATTGCTCATTATAAATGGGCAATTGAATGAGGACAGGTGGCAAATCGGATTCTGCGACATAGGGCAAAACAGGTTTATGATTGCGATGGATTATCCATAGGAAAAGCAAAATAAATATTGCGCCCGAAAAAGTAGCAAGTCCGATG
>CALDGT010000506.1 GCA_937942935.1 uncultured Chloroflexota bacterium
AACATTGAAGTGTTAGTGCGAATTAAACCAATCCAGAGTCCGTTTGAGTACATCCTCGCTATTATTTACGCTAATTCCAGTACCATTTGGATTTACCCAATGCTCCATATTCTCAAAAACGTGTTCAAATGTACCGATTGAACCATCGGGTTCTTGATAGCCGCTTGCCTCATCTCCATAATCTGCCCAATCATCTACAATATAGATGTCAACACCGTTTAAGAGTAGGTAGTCAAGAATTTCTTGCCAGTGATTCTCAAGGTCGCTTGATTGTCCATTAAATGGCATTAAACCTGTCATTGTTCCGCCTAAAACTGCCACGCCAGTTATCTGACCACTGCCTTGATTATTCATCATATAGTTATAGGCATACATTAGTGCTGAGTCTGCCCCTGCACTATATCCAATGACAAAAACATCTGAGTTTGAATAATTTCCCTCTACTCCCTGTACCTGATTCCATTTACCACCACAATACTGTACTCCCTCATCGGCAATAGCAGACCACATAGGGGATTGTGCTGAATATAACGGACCTATGTTGTTTATCTGACCTGCATAACTACCACCAAAATATAGAGTTGCGGGTGAGATGGTGGATGGAGCGGTTGGTGCTAGGTTAATTCCTAGTGCATTGAGTATTACATTGGCATTTAGTCTTATATTACGCGTAGCACAAATTTCGTATTCATTTTCCTCATCATTAGATTCTTGTATAATTGTTGGTGTGCTTTGGCTTTGCGATTGTGAAATATTTGATAAACCCTATTGAATTACCCCAAACGGGAGAGATATTCAACCTATCACCATTTGAACCACCTGTAGGTATAGGATGTGGTACATTGCTGAGATTTTTGAGAATTTGATTAACAGCTTTAATCCCCTGACCCAAGAGTTTTGCACCTGTCAATAACCCTGTCAACAAGCCTAACACAGGTGCAGGTTGGGCGGGTTGTGGAGATGCGGGTTTTAAGCGCAGTGCTTCATAATAGGCTTTAATCCGCGCTTCGAGTTCGGCTTGACGGCGTTTTTCTTCTGCCTCAGCGACCTTGATTTTCCATGCGGTATAACTTGCCCAAAAATCTTTGTTGGCTTGGCTTTGCGTGACTTTGGTATAGACCTGTTGCTTGGCTTCGGCACGCATCGCCTGATTTTCTGCCCAATTATCTTCTGCGGAGTCTTTTTGCTCCGCGAGGATGGCAACGAGGTTGGCTTGTGCAATCGCATCCTGTTTCGCCAATTCATCTTGTTTTTTGCGGGCAGATTCGCTTTTCATCACGCCAGCACCCGCCATCGTCAATCCCAACATGGCAATCATGGTCACATCCAACGGGGCATTTTCAGGGACAGATGTGCCTGTGGCTGGATTGGTGATAATCGCGTTTTCGGTTGGTACAACGAAGGTATATCATCTTATACCAAATGTCATCAATTCACCTCCTGCCAGACAGTATATTTTTATATCATTTGAATCCCAAAAACTCCAAGATTCGTAATTAGGATCAGGATTAACTAAGAATTT
>CALDGT010000507.1 GCA_937942935.1 uncultured Chloroflexota bacterium
ACCAATCCCGCCCGAATGAGCGATGGGTCGGGTTCTATCAGCCAACCAAGCGGATGGGATAACGGTTTTTCGTCTGGTAACACAGAGGAATGTGACCAATGATGAATTTCTCCATGTGTGATACGTGTGGCAGTTGGTGATGACGAACCATCTAACCACAAAACCGCCTCTTTTAATTCGCCCATCACCGAAATAAACTCAACATGCCCCGCATAACCGCGCAATTCATCCAAATCAACACCGGGCGCTAATTTAACCGCGCCAAAATGCCCATCCCAACGGCGAATGGTCGAAAGAGGCGGGAGATATTGCTCAACACCAAACAAACGCCCTCCATCATCATCACGACGGGCAGGGTCATAAAAAAATGTATCGCCAGAGGATAAATCGTGCATGGTGACATCGGATTGAATAAATTCGATATGATGAACAGCCAAGTGGTCTGCATTGAGTCGCGCCATCGCAATCCGCACAGGGTCGTTATCTATCCCAATCACTTGCTTGGCAAAGTGCGCCAATGCCAAGCTATCTGCCCCTACCCCACAACAAAAATCGGTCACAATTTGACCATCAAACCGCTTTGCGCGATATGTCCGAATATGTGGGTCGCTGGCTTGTTCTAGTGCATCTGGGGTAAAAAATAAACGATGTGCTATATCACCAAATTTGCCGACTGCACGCAAACGGGTTTGTGCAAGGGTGAGGGCAGAACTCACTTGTGACATAGAATATGTTTTGCGAAGTTGCGAAACCAATGCGAGGTGATTTTTGGAAGATAAGTCACACATCGCCAAGTGTGCGAGGAGGGCTTCCCCGCTTGTGGATGTTAAAAAGTCGAGGTCAGCCAGCGTTATCATTATTCATCTGGGCTTTCGGCATCGTTTGGGTTGATAGGATAAAATCCTATTTCGCCATCATCCCAAATCTGGAGTGTGGGGTTCAGTATGATTGGGCGCTCCCAACCGATTGCAACATCTCGTTTGAACTTTGCGACCTTATTCACCGTATGAAACTTGTTCATCAAGACAGATGGTTGCATAAAACTCACCGCTTTTGGCAAACTACTAAACACAAGCAATCCATTATTAATCGTTAGGGCATCCCATTGAATGGGTTCATTCGGTTCTATTCGCCACGGGGGTTTATTGGGAGTTTGGCGGATGAGCAAATGCACAAACCGCCCTTTATAATCATGAATTGGGATAAGTTCTTCTTCATGACCAGCGACCTCTTGAATCCGTTCATACGTATCGGTGGTGATATG
>CALDGT010000508.1 GCA_937942935.1 uncultured Chloroflexota bacterium
AGCTAATTTTTCGACCACATAATTTTGCTCATTGAGCGGTGCAAATGCCCATTGACTTGCCCCTATGATGTCGAATGTCGCCACAAGACGGTCTGCCCGCCCCACTTGCGATACACTCACAATGGATTGCACAGGCAAACCCAATAATTCTAGTTGTGCCTGAACATCACCTACCCGCGAGATGGGATTTTCTGCCAAAAGGCGGGTGATGAGTTGGTCAATATCACAAATACCATTCGGTGTAAGCTCACCACAGGCGACAATCGGCGAGCGATTTTGAGCAATCGCCTCTTGAAAGATATCAATTTGACGTTGGACACTTGGAGATAAATTGGGCGTGTTGCTCAAACCAATTACCCGTAAAGATGCACCAGACTGATTCCCAGTAAGCCATTCTAACATGGCAATCATGAGTGTGGCTTGGGCATATCCTGCCTCGTCTGATGAATGGCTGGTCAAAATTTCTTGAATTGCGCTTAGGGCTTGGTCTGGGGATTTTTCATAAATTGGTTGTGCCGCCACAATTTGGCAACCAATTGTATTCAGTTGCAGATAAACAGGGGTTGCGGCAGAAACCCCACGAAAGAAATTCGATGACCACACCCAATTCACCGTCCGAGACCGATAGCATCCCCATTTTGCAGATTCTATTTCATATTGTAAAACTTGGAGAAATCCATTAGATAAACTGACGACATCACCAAATTCAATTGGCTCAACGGCTAAATCGGTGATTTGACCATTTCGCCAACCATAAACTACCAAACGGTCATTACTACCATCTATATCTACGCGCAAAAGCACTTCATCTAAGCCATCACCTGTATAATCGCCTGTCGCCAATAAATCCACACCTAACACATCTTGATATGGTGCGGCATACACATCATCGGGCATAGGTGCTAACGAAAGTTGCCCATTAGCATCTTGTTTGATGATGATGTAATCCAAATATAGTGCGGGTTGGGCATCATCGGCAGGATACCGCACCTGATACACAACATCGGCAAAACCGTCACCATCCATATTCAAACTAGCCACCTCATGAATATGAAAACTATCGGTTTGTCCTGTTTGTAGCGCAATAAGGGCAAGCGGGCGGGCAACACCGCGCATATCCACAACACCTCGCGGGGCATTGAGCATGGCAGTAAGCAGACGTTGGCGGGTGATGGTAT
>CALDGT010000509.1 GCA_937942935.1 uncultured Chloroflexota bacterium
GCGGATATTGATTTTGGGACGACCAGCATCAATAAAGGGGTGTTGGCGGGGACGGCGATGCTCATCCAAACCAATACCAGCGCCTCTGACCTGACCTTTGGCGGGGCGGGGAATTTGTTCACCGTCACCACATCCACAGGCGCGGGCATGGTCGCCATTGACCATGACGGGTCTATCACCGTTAATGGCACAAACGCCGCCTCTGATGTCAACACAACATCGGGCGCGTGCTTTAGCATAGACGGACCTGTGGGCATGACCGATTTGAATATCACCGTAGATACTTGTTTTTCTAGCGTCACAGGCTCGAATGGGATTTTATTGCGCGATACAGGCGGGGCATTGTTCCGCATCTCCAACACGGTTGGCATCTCGACTGTGGCGGGCGCAGGGGAAAGCATTTTGCTGGATAATGCCGATACCAGCACGATAGACATCGGCGCGGGGTCTACGGTGACGATTAGCAATCGGCGCGATGAAGCGATTCGCGTCACAAACGGCAGTGGGGCGAGTATCGTCTTTGGCAATGTGACCGCAGATAACCCCGTCGCCGTCACCGCGCCCGCCATCCGCATGAATTTGAATAGCGCGAATGTCGTCTTTGACCAAACGAATATCAATCAGGGCAATATCGGCGGGGCGAATGAATTTGGCGCGGGGCAAATCCCCACCGTCAATAATGCGGGCTTGGGCGATGCCATTTCGATAGAAAGTCAGTCTGGCAATGTGAGCATTGCAGGCGGGACATTGCAAGCGATTAGCGATGATGGCGTGGATATTCGCACCTCAACTGGCATGATTACCCTCAATAACATGACGATTAATCATGGCGCAAGCGCCCTAAACGGGATTGCGGGGGTGCAATTGTATAATTCGACCAATTTCACCATCAATAACAGCACGATTCAAAACGTAGATGCCATCGGTGCGTGTCCTGCCAATGTCATCCCGCGTGCGGTCAGTTTGATATGGGATGGCGCGAATGGTGGCACAGCCAATATTATCGTTACCGACATCATCGGCACAACCACCACCGCACAATGTAATTCTGGGGTGTATACGTATCATACCAGTTCTGGGACGGTGAATGTAAATGTGCTTGGGGCGGCGACCATGCAAAATTTCACCGATTATAGTGTGTATGCGACCCTCTCTAGCGCCACCAATGGCAGGCTAAATGTGGATATTAATGCTATCACGGTGCCATCGAATAGCGCGATTGCCAACAGCGATGCCGGTTTCTGGATTACAGGCTCAAATACGGGCATCATCACCGCCGACATCACCACCAACACGCTCACCGATTTTAGCGATGCAGGTGTTGGCATCGCGCTCGTCACCGCAGGCACAGTCGATATGGGCGATGGCGGGGCGGGTGGTTTGGTGAGCAATATCACAGGCAATACACTCGCCGATACAGGCGGGGTGACGCACGCGGTTGGTGTTTTAGCCCGTTTGGATGGTGCTGGCGACCTCGACCTGAATTTGACCAATAATAATATCTCTGGCGCAAGTGCCAGCGCATTGAATTTGTTCACAGGCAATGCAAGCGTGGGCAATATGACTGTATTCATGCAAAATAATATCTGGGATGTCGTCACTACAGGCACAGCCCAAGCCGCCGCCAATATCATCCTCGATGGCGTATTCGGGAATGTGACTGTCAGAGATAATGGCAATACGTATGATGGCACAGGCGTGAATCAATCGTTCAGATGGCAAATTTTCGATGCCAAAATCGGCTCGTATGTGGCGAATAATGTGAATTATACGACAGGCACGCTTCGCTCGACCTTCATCCAAACCCAAGACACATCTACCTTGTGCGTGGATATGAATGATGATGGCGGTGGTGGCAATATCTCTGCGGGTGTGGTGTATATCGAAAATGGCGCAACAGGCGTGTTGAATGCCGAAAATGGCAACCTGCCCGCCAATTTCGCGGCAGATAACCCCGCCGTCGCCAGTTTTAGCCTATCGGGAGTGATTAATGCCTTTGCGGGAGAATGTGCGGTTGCGAATCCGTGAGGTAAAAATCACCCCTATCCCCCTGCCCCTTTCCCCATTTCATGGAGAAAGGGGTGAAAATTCGGGGTTTGGGGGATATTTTTATCATGGTGGTGTTTTTGATGATATTCATGGTGGGACATACGGGCGCGGATGTTTTTCTTTATCACGGTGGGACATACGGGCGCACACGCCCTAGTACCCACCCTACAAACCTGCCTGTTTTTGTGGGGGAAATATTTCAAATACCCCCACCAATGGATTTTATGGATAAATGGATTATTTTTTATCCCTTAAAATAATTAGAATCGTAGGGTGGCACTAGCGACAGCGTATGTGCCACCGCATTACCGCATGTGCCACCGCATTACCGCATGTGCCACCGCATTACCGCATGTGCCACCGTTTGCCAGATATATTTTTTCTTCACGGTGGGACATACGGGCGCACGCGCCCTAG
>CALDGT010000510.1 GCA_937942935.1 uncultured Chloroflexota bacterium
TGTTTTGAAACACCATCACATTATGAAATTACGGCTTCTGATGGGCGCAAATTGGTCGGGAGCGCCCAATTACGGCGACGAGGTGGTGTTTTGCAACATGGCACATTGCCCCTCACAGGCGATTTATCGCGTATTTGCGATGCTCTAGCCTTTCCAGACGAAGACTCACGCCAAATTGCCAAACAAAATGTTTTAGCGCGTGCGATTACCCTCGAAACTGCATTAGGTCGGTTGGTCTCTTGGGATGTGGTTGCTCATGTGATTGTGCAAGGATTTATTTTGACCTTTGATGCACAATTTGAGGTGGGCAATCTGTCTGCCTCTGAAATGGCTCATGCTCAACAGATTGCCCAGACGGTTTATACCAAAATTTAATGTTGGTTATCGTTTTGGCGGATTTTTAGGCGGATAAGGTGGTTGTCCCCCGCCTTGCGGTGGGTATTGGGGTGGCGGTTGCTGATTATATCCTTGCGGTGGATATTGTGAAGGTGGTGGTTGATTATATCCCTGTGGGGGATATTGGGGTGGTTGTTGCCCTTGCGGGGGATAATAAGGTTGTTGTGATGGATAATAATTTTGAGTGGGGTACACAGGCGCTTGTACTATTTTCACACGGACAAATTGTTTGCGACCATTTGGCATGATTTGGGCTTGCCATTGAATATTCGGCATCCCAAAGAATTGAACTAATCCGCCGAATAATGCCAACAACCCTGTTGTGCCGATGATAATAAGGGTCTGTGTAGAATCGAATTTGAGGTTATCCACAGTCCCGAATGTGTCACTGGTCTCGGTGAGCAAAATGACACCAGATGCAACCGTCAATACGGCACCTTGCACCGATGTTGCGATAATGAGTAATGGGCGTTGCATGAATTGTGCGACCAATCCGCCGACTAATGCGCTCACCCCAATAATTGCTAATGATGTCCAATTGATTTGCGGTTCAAATAGAGGGGTGTTCGTGATGCGAATGATTAAAAATGCTAATCCACCTCCCAATCCCATCCCCACAAAGAATAAACCTGCGCGGAAGAAAAAATTGACCAATCCCAAACCGATTAATGCCCCCACCACACCAACCCCGATAACGACAATGGCTTGTGCATCTGGGGCGATTTGACTCACTAAATAAGCAGGCATAACTCCGCCAAAGCCGATGCCAAGTAAATTCAAAAATAAATTAAATAACCGATACCCCAAAAATGTGATACCTAGTCCAAGTAACACCCCGCCAATAGCGATAATCGTGAGTGCGGACATAACACATGCTCCTTTGAGAATCATTTCTATTTATTATAGCACGGAGTGATAGTCAGACATGGATTTGTAGAAGGATTGGTTAGAAAGGGCTTTATTTCGATACGAAAATTTGTTATAATTTCGTATAGCCAATAGAACTAATGAGGGAATGATATGCCAAATAAAAATCAGTTGCCCCTTTTTACAGATTTACCACCCCAAAGTGCCACAGATATTCATAAGAAAACGGCGCTCAAACATACTTATGCACTTTTTATGCAATTTCTAAAAGAATCAGGCAAGTCAGAGCATACCCTAAAAGCATTTGATGCCGATTTGCGACTCGCGGGGAGTTATTTGGATGATTCTCGTGGGATTGGCGAATTTTCGACCACGGATCTCAATGATTTTTTACATTGGTTAGAAACTGGGCGGGGTGTGCCATGTAGCCGAAAAAGTTATGCGCGTCGTGTGACCACATTAAAAGTGTATTTTCGTTGGCTAAAAGGGCTTGGGGCAATTCCGCAAGACCCCGCCAAAGCGGTTTTGCAACGCTCTGGACCCGCACCGTTATCTGATGTGTTGTCCGTTGACCAAATTCGGGCTTGTATTGATGCCAGCCGTGAATTTAGAAAAGGGGATAGCCAAGATTATCGTCCAGAAATGCTCTTTCGGTTATGTGCTGATACAGGTATGAAAAAAGGGGAGGTCATGGTGCTTAAACCAGAAGATATAGACCGTAGCAACCCTTATAATCCTGTTTTGATGATTCGCCATAAATCGCGCAATGTTTACAAAGAACGGCGGATTGTTTTAGACCCCGATTGGTTGACTGTGCTTGATTTGTATATTGACCAATATCCGCAAAAAGCAGATAAAAATGGGAATAAAAAGCCAGAAATTATTACCTGCACATCACGCAATTTGGAATATATCCTCACTGATATTGGTGAAGCGGCAGGGTTGCCATTTAATTTATCATTTGAGGTTTTGCGTTGGACGAGTGCCGTCCATGACCACATGCAAGGGATAGAAGATGACATCATCCGCGAAAAATTGGGTTTGAGCGAGATTAGCTGGTACGAAACAGGGCAAAAAATTCGTAAACTAGCCGAGATGTTGAATAAAAAATCATCATGATAGTTATGGGGTGAGGATATGGTTATGCCTCACCCACAGACTATCAAAATATCATCCCCATTTGACTTCATAAGCAGAACGAGCTTTTTCTGGTGCAGGATTCGGTATTATCCGTACTGTAAAAGATTCACCCGATTGCTTAAATCTGGCGACAAGCGCCCATAAAAAGCCATAAATAGCGTCGTCTGGGTTAGGGGTGTTATGATAGACGATATAATCTTTTTCGCTTTTAACCTCAATGCTATATCCTTCTTCTTCTGGGACATTTCGCAAATTGGCGTGATGAATGGCATTTAGGGCATTGAGCGCATCGGGAATGGTCTTAATAACATCTGGCATGACTGCATTTTGTACGACTTGTTTGCCAAATGCTACGAATGCAGATGACGCTTCACCGCCTAATGTATCCGACATTTCTTTGAGGATGTCTAGCCATAATTGATGTGGATACCATTTATTTTCATCAATGACTTCTAAACCGTGTTTTTTGAGGATTGGTTTAAGAATCTCTGCTTCTAAGTTATCTGCGAAAGAAATCATCGTTTGACCAATGACTTCAGCTTGTGATGTACCCGCAACAAATGGTTTTGCAATATATCGTGCCATGATAAAAGAATCCCTCTTAATTGTCCGAAATAGACGAAGTAGTTTATAAATCAACTATAAATTAATTTTATGACAATTGTTTCTTAATTGTCAATCGAATTGCTTGACAGATTATGAAATAAACGCTACTATTTTCACAAATCCTATACTAAAAAACGTTGAACCGAGCGAGTAATTACAAAAACGCTGTTCAGAGAGCCACTACTTGGTGTGAATGTGGTACAAAACGCTTGTAATGAATGGGTCGGGGAGTTGTGTGGGCAAACCGAAGTGAGTGAATTCGCAGTAGTCTACATCGGAGGCGTACCGTTATCATAACGCAGGATGTCATAGATTTTTCTATCGCATCCGATAAGGGTTGATGGCAAAACCATCAAAAACAAGGTGGCACCGCGAGACTTCCGCTCTCGTCCTTGTATTTGCGAGCGGGTTTTTGTTTTCTATATCTGGAGAATGAAAAATGGTTTTTGCGACAGCACCTTCACTAACCCAACGTGCCGATATTATCCCCGCATTTGATGATGTTTTATCCCTATTTGATAAGGGCGACTTAGTCCCTATTCATCGCCGTTTGCTCGCGGATTTAGAAACCCCCGTCTCGGTATTTATCAAACTCACCCAAAATAACTATCCCGCCTTTTTGCTCGAAAGTGTGGAAGGTGGCGAAAAAGTTGGGCGTTATTCATTTTTGGGCGTGAATCCCAAAGGGATGATTTCGTTCAAAGATGGCATTGTAACGCGCACTGTGAATGGCAAAACAACCACATCAGAATTGCCCACAGGCAAAGACCCCTTGCATGTTTTACAGGCAGAAATCGAACAATATAATCCTGTTATTGTAGATGGCTTGCCCCGTTTTGTTGGTGGGGCAGTCGGTTATTTTGCCTATGATATTGTGCGCTATTTTGAAAAGTTACCCCAAACTGCCAAGCGTGAACTCGATTTGCCCGATGCGGCATTTTTATTGCCAGATACATTGGTTATCTTTGACCATGTAAAACATCAACTTATTATTTTGGCGAATGCACATAACACAGGCGACCCCGCCGAGGCATATCAAGATGCGGTCAATCGGATAGAAGCCATCACCGAAATTATCCGCCAACCGTTGCCATTGCCCAGACCAACCCCAACCCCACGCGGCGAGAGTTTGGTCTCGAATATCACCAAAGAAGCGTATGAAGAGAATGTCCTTCGTGCCAAAGAGCATATTAAAGCGGGTGATGCGTTTCAGATTGTGCTATCCCAACGATTCACCTGCCAAACAAGCGCCGAGCCATTTGAAATTTATCGGGCATTGCGAGCATTGAATCCGTCACCATATATGTTTTATTTGCACTTTGGTGGTGATTTTACCCTACTTGGGGCATCTCCAGAGATGATGGTGCGCTATGAAGATGGCATCGCAACCACACGCCCGATTGCAGGCACACGCAAGCGCGGAAAAGATGAGGCAGAAGATAACGCACTCATCGAAGATTTGTTGGCAGACCCCAAAGAAATTGCCGAGCATGTGATGTTGGTAGATTTGGGGCGCAACGATTTGGGACGTGTTTGCGATTATGGCACTGTCAAAGTGACGCGCATGATGAAAATCGAGAAATACTCGCATGTGATGCACATCGTGAGCCAAGTTGAGGGTAATTTGCGCCGAGATTATGATGCCTTTGCGTTATTTCGTGCCACATTCCCTGCGGGAACACTGAGTGGAGCGCCAAAAATCCGCGCGATGGAAATCATCGAAGATTTAGAAGGGACACGGCGGGGGGCGTATGGTGGCGCGGTTGGTTATTTTAGCTACGATGGCTCAATGGACACTTGTATAACCATCCGTTCATTGGTTGTTCAGGGAGATAGGGTATACTTGCAAGCAGGTGGCGGGCTTGTTGCAGATAGCAACCCAACTGCCGAATATGAAGAATCAATCAATAATGCAAAAGCAGT
>CALDGT010000511.1 GCA_937942935.1 uncultured Chloroflexota bacterium
CATATCTACCTTTTATCAAAAGAATAGTGCGGGCAAAGTTGTGGCATTTTATAGCCCACAAGAAGGTAAATATGTGCCACTGGTCAAAGATGCACTCGAAATCACCTGTGCAGATTTGAAAGCTGATGGCAAAACACTCGCCAGCAACGAAGACGGCAATGTGTATGATTTGGGCGATGGTGTGCTGTTATGGGAATTCACCAGCAAACAAAATACCATCACCGCCAAATTTGTTGAGATGGGTTGGAAAGCCTTAGAATTGCTCAACAAGCCAGAATATGTGGCGTTGGTTGTGAGCAATGATGCAGAACGCTTCTCTATCGGTGCGAATTTGCAAGATGTGATGATGGGCGGTGGCGATATTGCCGAAGCCGTAGATACCATGATTCGTGGATTGCAAAACCTGACCCAAGCGATGCGGTATGCGCCAAAACCCGTGATTACCGCGCCATTTAATATGGCATTGGGTGGTGGTTGCGAAATGATGATGGCAGGCTCATCTATTGTCGCTCATGCTGAACTCTATGCGGGTTTGGTTGAAGTCGGTGTCGGACTCATCCCCGCAGGTGGTGGATGCAAAGACTTGGTGCGCCGTGTGGTGAATCCTGTTGCTAATGCGGGCGCATATACCTTGCCTGCTGTTCAAAAAGTTTTTGAAACTATTGCTACCGCCAAAGTGAGCGAAAGCGCCATGCAAGCCCAAGAAATGGGATTTTTAGCCCTCACCGATAAAATTGTGATGAATCGGCGTTTCTTGATTGGCGAAGCCAAACAACAAGCCCTTTTGTTGGCGCAAAATTACACACCAAAAGCCCCCGAAAAAGTGTGGGCGGCGGGTGTTGAATTGTATTCTGCCTTGCTCATCGGCTTAGAAGATTTCCGTGAACGCGGACTCGCTACGGCGTATGATGCCTTCATCGGCAAACAACTCGCCAAGATTTTGACGGGCGGGGCATTATCTCAAGCGCAATGGGTAGACCAACAAGTGTTACTCGATTTGGAACGCATCGCTTTCCAAGATTTGATGTTCCAAGAAAAGACGATGGAGCGCATTATGTTTATGCTCCAAAATAACAAGCCGTTGCGGAATTAAAAATAAAATCAACCCTCATCCCCAACCTGCGGACATGATATATCATGTCCTGATTCCCAATTTGTATGGGAATCGGTTGGGGCAGGGGTAATCTGTAGGGACAGCATAGATGCCGTCCTCTATTGGCAAGGCATAAAATAAATAACTTTAGTGGAATAGTGAGGAAAAAATAATCATGCGTGAAGCAGTAATTGTTGCAGGAACTCGTACCGCAGTCGGCAAGGCTGTTCGTGGTAGCACCAAAAATGTGCGTTCAGAAGATATGGCGGCAGTCGTCATTCAAGAATTGCTCCGCCAAACCGAAGGCAAATTTGACCCCAAAGAAATTGATGATGTGATTATCGGTTGTGCCATGACCGAAGGCTCACAAGGGATGAACTTTGGGCGGATTATCACCCTCCGCGCAGGGTTGCCTGTAGAAGTGCCATCGCAAACCGTGAATCGTTTCTGCTCTAGTGGGCTACAGACCATCGCTATCGCCGCCGAGCGTATTATCGCCAATGGTGCAGATATCATCATCGCAGGTGGTGCAGAAACCATGTCCCTCGTGCCAATGACAGGACATCATCTGAGTCCAAATCCATGGCTGGCAGAAAATTTGCCCGCCGCTTATATGGGCATGGGTCATACTGCCGAGCGTGTTGCCGATGAGTGGAATATCAGTCGTGAAGATATGGATATTTTTGCCTATAACAGCCATCAAAAAGCCGCGAAAGCATATGATGACGGTAAATTTGCAAACGAAATTATCCCATTTGAATGGGAAGAAACGATTATCGGTGAAGATGGTCTGCCCACCACCGTGAAAATGCGCTTGGATAAAGATGAACACTTGCGCCGTGAAACGACTGTTGCAGGGCTGAATGCACTCAAGCCCAGTTTCCGTAATAATGGGCGTGTGACCCCCGGTAATTCTAGCCCGTTGAGCGATGGTGCGGCGGGTGTGATTATTATGGAAGCCAAAAAAGCCCAAGAATTGGGATTGAAGCCATTGGCGCGTTTTGTTGGGTTTTCGGTGGGGGGTGTTCGCCCCGAAATTATGGGTGTGGGACCCATTGCCGCCATCCCCAAATTACTCAAACGCACAGGCATCAAACAAGATGATATTGATTTATTTGAATTGAATGAAGCGTTTTCTGCCCAATCATTAGCCGTGATTCGTGAATTGAATTTGAATCCCGATAAAATCAATGTGAATGGTGGCGCGATTGCACTCGGTCATCCGTTGGGATGTACAGGCGCAAAACTCACCGTTCAATTGATGAATGAGATGAGCCGTCGCAAATCAAAATATGGGATGGTGACGATGTGTATCGGCGGTGGCATGGGTGCCGCGGGTATCTTTGAGAATTTGAATTAAATAGATAAATGATAGGGAAGGGCGCGAGTGATTGCGCCCTTTTTTATGTGGATTAGAGTATCACAATTAGGGTAAATGGCAGGCTACCCACCGCGCAAAAGACCACACCTTTCATGAAATCGGTTAAATGTTTGCGATAATCATTGAACAGGTATGCCAAATTTTCTGCGCCGTTTGGGATAGCGAATTTGGGCTTGAATAGTGCGAGGATGAATAAATCGAGTACCAGCGCATCAAATAAATTGAACATCAGTAGCAAAGTGAAAAGGTGCAGATACGCCGTGCCAAAAGAGACACCATCCCCCCGCAATTGCACCGCCTCTAAGATGACCATCCCAAATAAAATGCTCATGAAAATAATCCCAACAACCAACCGTTCCCGTTTTTCTGTATTGGTTAGTGGCGGAACGGCATCACGAATCGGTTTAGGATAATCTTGCAACCATAACCGCGCATTGTATCGCAATGACCCCATGATGATGATACCTAATACAAGGCTTAGAATTGTCCCGTTTAATAATGTGTGTTGTAGCGCCTGTGAGTCTAGCATAGCATATCCCCTCACTTATTTTTTGTCTATATAAATTAAATTTTAGTATAGACTAAAAAATTTGTCAATAAGGCAAGAGGCAATTTTGCTCGATTCGCAAATGTAGTTATTGCTTGGTCGTGTCTTTTATTGTTGCCAAATGCGATAAAATGGTTACTTGGTCAGATTGGCGATATGCGCCCAGTTCCGTCGGGGCATTTGCATAATTAATATTCATCGCGTAACGCCCATTGAAGTATGTTGATTGATACACCTCATCAAAATCACACATGACACTATCTCCATCTAATAGAGGCAATCGGATTTTGGGCATGGGTTGGTTAATCCCGAATTGATATAATGCGGTTTCAAGTTTTTCGGCATTGGGATTCGTCATTGCAATATAATAAGGTGTTGCTTTTTCATCATTCGGATACATAGGCACACGATGGATAGGGGATGGTGAAGCATGGAGCAAGTCAATTTCGACCAAAACCAATTTCGATTGAATAAATTCTTTGCGCTTTTCAATATATAATTCTTTGCTATTGGTCGGCGATAACATTTCAATAACCAATATTGGCAATTATTCCCCTTCTGTTGACCGTATCACAATCACAAATTCACTGTTTTCAATAATATCATCCGCAATTGGTAACAATAAAGTTGGGGCTGTCTCTGATACACTGGGTGCTAAGGTTGTGTAGGTCTTACCATGTGTAACCAGAATATCTGGATAACGGGTTTGTGGGGTCATATAACCATGATAAGTGAGTGTTAACTTCGCTTCTTGGCGTGCTTGATAATTATCTGGCAGAACACCATTGAGATGTTTGGTGAGTTCTGCTAAATATTGGTTGTGAAACCCGCCAAAATCATTTTTAGCTTGCAACCGACTCATCAGCAACGGATTCACCCCTGTGAATAAATTGTCGCGGTTATTCATATAGCACTTCCCACTCATCATCGGATAAGCCAATCAAATCGGCAGTTTTTTGGCAGAAGTCCATAATATCATTTGCGCTTTTATTGACATATAACCACCAGCCATTTGTCAATTGAACAGAACGCTCGCGTTCTTCCGAACTTAATGTACGTGGGAATCGCTCGCGCATTTGCTCAAATGCGCCATATTCGATGCCAATTTCTGCCATTTTGATGAGGATACCGCGCCAACTGGATACCTCAAAGGTATCGCCTAAAATGGTGAGCGCATAAGGTTTTTTATTGGTATAGGTGGAATCATCCGTTTTTACTTCCCCCATACTGACCCAAATCTGCAATAAAATATCGGTAAGGGTATCTGTCCGCCCGATAATTGCCGATTTATCCCAACGGACTGGAACATCCGCGCGGTTAAAATAGGCGCTATTCATCAATAAGGCGTGACCCGCCAATTTTGCTTTTTTAATCGCATACGGGCTATTGGATAAGGCAGAATTCCAGTCGCGGGTGACGATGGTCAAATTGCCGAGTGTATGCACATAATCGCGCAAAATTTCATCTATCTCATTTTCTGATAAATCAACTTCCCATTCATCAGACGGATTTTGTGGGAAGATATGCTCAATCGTGGCGCTATCATCCAACACGGTATAACCGCCCGTGTTTTTGGATAAATGCCGATTGATGCAATCGAATACAAAGGCGAGGCGGGGTTGGGTTTTGGCTTCGTATAATCTGCGCCCGCGCAAGGTTTCGCGGATGAGATTATCACTGGGGTAATTTTTGGTGATGAGGGCGCGACGGAGTGTGTCGGTATAGTAGCCTGTATCAATCTCACGATATAGCGAGGGGAATAATTTGTTGGTGTAATTGGATGGTAAATTCGCCAAATATCGGCGCATGGTATAATTTTCGAGGATGTCGAGTACATCACAAAATTGTTCCGCGCCAATTATCTTACTTTCCCAATCCGCATAAACTTGCATCAAAAACGGATAGGCGGTGCTGGTTTCGAGTGTATTCAACCGCGCCAATCGTTCCGAAACAGGCTTATTGGGTTCATTTTCTGGGCGGAGCAAACGGTCATAATAAATGGCGTAGCGGTGCAAATTGTGAACCTCTGCGATGAAATCTTGTGGCGCACTAAATTCTTTTTCCATGCGGTCACGGAAACGCGGATACACACGGTCACGCGCACATAATGAATTGCTCTTGAGCGAGAGATAATGCCGTAGGAAGGCGGTTAATTCGCCAATCCCCAAGCGCATACGATTTTCATTGAGCAGATTTTCAATCGCTAACCAATATTTATCGAACACCGCCTCCTGATATTGGTCGGGCAGGCGCATGGCGATATAATTTCGCACCAAATCTGGCGCAGTGAGGGGTTTGCCTTT
>CALDGT010000512.1 GCA_937942935.1 uncultured Chloroflexota bacterium
CGGTAGCCGCTATGATTTGCCGGCGCTCAAGATTGTGTGGAATGATACCAATGAAGATGATACAGAAGATGAAGCAGTAAAATTGCGCCATGTGGGATTATTGACGCGTACCAACAAACGATTTGGACATCATAGCTTATTGACGGTATATGCACATGCGTTATTGGTACGCGCACAAGAGGATGAACGGCTTTTGCCCATCTATGCCGATTTTTATACGGCGCGTGCCAAGACTATTTTTTTTGATACACCTGCCCAAACATGGGTTGAATATGATGATGATTTGCCCAATATTACTGCCGTTGGCAATTATTTGATGACAATCAAAGCGCGTAATAAACTAGATGAGCTAAACATTGTTATATTTGTGATAAACAGCCTGCCATATATCATTTCTCGGATGGAGAAAAATATGTGGTCGTGGGTAGAAAATGGACTCATGGCAGTCTATCGGTTGCAAAAAATATATCCATCCGTACAAACAACGTCATGGTTTCAGAAGATAATACGCCGTGTTCGCCAACAAAGACAAACATACTCCACAGAAGATAGCTTCATTTTAGCGGAGGTCGCATTTCTGGGGGCATTAGGGCATCGTTATCGGTTAACAGGTGAGCCACAGCAGGCGCTGGATTATTATGAAAAAGCCTTAGCATTGGCACAATCGGTAGATGAAAAAAATTATGAAACGGCAATTCGGAATAGCATATCCCTCATTTGGCATCAATTTGGTGATAATGAGAAGGCACAATCTTATTTATCCAAAGAATCGAAGCGATTGCGCCCAGACATCCAGAAAAAAATTGAAGCCGCCCGTCTGACCAATATGGGAGCGATATTGACCCAATCGGGAGATTATCAACAGGCGCTCCAACATCAACAACAAGCACTCAGTATCATCCAAAGTATTGGGGATAAATCAACAGAAGCGACCATCTTGTCGAATATTGGTTATATTTTCAAATTACGAGGCGAGATTGCACAATCCATCCAATTTTTTGAGCAATCGCTCACCTTGGCGCGTGCTGTTGGTAGTAAATCTACTGAAGGTATTGCACTCTCAAATATGGGGGCGGCATATAGTGATTTGGGTGATTTTACAAAAGCACTCCACCACTATGAGCAAGCATTAGTTCTCATACGGGAAGTTGGGGACAAGACAAATGAGGGCAAGGTTTTGAATAGTATCGGCTCAACATGGGATAGCTTGGGCGATAGGCGTAAGGCAATCACTTATTTTCAACAAGCATTGCCGTTGCTCAAGCAGACAGGGGATGTTACTGCAGAAGCCACCACATTATGTAACCTAGCGACCGCATTAGATAACCTCAATGATAAAAGACAGGTACTCGATTATTATACACAAGCGCTACTATTATTCACCCAAATAGGGGATAAAGCTCAAATTGCCAACACGCATAATAGTATTGGTGTGTACTATGCAGGGATACAAAACCGCCAACAAGCCACTTGGCATTATCAAGCGGCGTTGACACTGGCGCGTTCTATCGGCGATAAAATGGTAGAGGCACGCACCCTCAATAATTTAGGGAATATCACCGCCGATAATCACAAAGCCCTTGAGTATCATTTGCAAGCCATCCCATTGCGCCAAGCGATTGGCGATAAAGTAGGGGAAGCGCACACTTATTACAATATTGGCATCACATATCAAAATCTAGGTGATGTATCGAAAGCGATAGAGTATGTTGAACGCGCTATCCAAACAACAACTCCAAATGACCCACGACTTGTAAAGTTCAAGTCTGATTTACAACGTCTCAAAACAAAACGTGGTGACGTGGATTTAACCATCCCGCTAAAAGGATTGCCCTATGACAAATTGATGAAACAATGTGTTGCAATTTATCGTGCCAAAGGTGAGGCAGGATTAAGACAAGCCTTAGAAGAACTGGGGCATCAACAAAATGCAAAGCCAGAAGATGTTGAATTAACTATCCACGCGGTAAAACTGATGGCAAATTTGTGATTTAAGACAGGTAGTCGTAGACCAATCAACGGTTAACCTTGCTTCATTTTCTGGCGTGATAGTCGTACAATAGCCCCATAAAATGGAATTGAAAGGATTACATACCATGAAAAAACAACATGCTTTTGGGGTTATTTTGCTCCTTATGATGCTCGTCACCCCATTTATCAGTTTGGCACAACCCGCGCCACTGGTTTATGCCGCTGTCGTAGATGACAATGTGTTCATCTATGGACTCATAGACCAACCCGCCCAAGTCACATTTAATGAGCCTGTGGCGGGATTGGGTGGACGCTCTATTTCTCATCTCACTTGGAGCGCAGACGGGCAAAAATTGGCATTTATCCAACGGACAGTCACCCCCGACAATGAATTTTTCATTATCAGCCATGATGTAACCGTGGTGGATTTGGCGACCAATGTGATTTCGACATTAGGTGTTCAACCTTCTACAGTTTATCCTATCAGCTTTTTGCCCGATGGACGTTTGATGTTCACCCAAGAGGGTGGTTATGTTGAGGGTAGCGGTAGCCTGCAAATGATTAATGTGTTTGCTGTGTTGCCCGATGGACAATCACAACCCGAACAAATTGGTAGCTTTAGTTATGGGGTAGGTTGCGGTGGCGGTTCATCTTTCCCAACTGATACGCTGTATTGGGAAGAATCAGGCGGTTTTGGTGGCAATCCCATGCTCTTGGTGAGCAGTTCCGCAGGGATTATTCACTCAACCGATTGTTCTGGTAATGGTGTTGCAATGCTCTCTCCAGATGGCAATAGCATCCCCCTCGTCCCATCTATTAGCCGTGTCAAATTATCGCAAGATGGCAATCGTTTGGTGGGGGTTTCTGGTCAAGATTTGTTGGTCTATGACCTGATGACCCAAACCGAACAACGTATTGATATCGAGTCTGTCCCAGACCAAGTAGCATGGGGTGTGCAAGGTACTGGCGATATTTTTTATAGTGTGGTGACATCGGGTCCAACCATCACCTTAGAAGGTGATAGACTTGCCACATTCACCGCATTTATTGGGTACGAATTGACCGAAATTCAAACCTATGGGCTGAACATCCGCAAATACAACATGACCAGCACTGATGACACACCTGTCTATGGTGGGTTTGGCAGTGGTATTGGGCGTATGATGCTCACCAAAGACAACACTCAGCTTATTTTTAGCCAAGTGCCAAATCCCAATCCATGGATAGATGCAGTTTTGGCAGGACAATTAGGGACATTCGATACCCGTAACGAAGTGAATGAATTGTCATTGTTACCTGTCGAATTGGTGTCGTTAGATTTAGCTTCTGGGACAACAACCGTTATCGGCACAAATCAACGCCAAGTGACGATTCGGTAATTTGTAGATTGGATGAGGTGAATAACCGTTTGTGGGAGGACATACGCTTTGTAGTCCTCCCCTACGATTTAATCGGTTTGTAGGGTGGGGTTAGGGCGCTTGCGCTTGTATATCCCACCGTAGACCGCGCAAATTGAATCAATTTTCATTAAACAAGGGGAAGAATTATTATGACCGTTTCTGTTTGGCAAGCCGATGATACACAACCGATTCAAGAAGTTGATTTTTTGGTGGTAGGTGCGGGATTAGCAGGGTGTACCGCCGCTTATTTTGCATCGCAAGCAGGTCGGAAGGTCGTTGTTACCGATAGCCAAGATATTGGCTTAGGCGCGACTAGTCGCAATGCAGGATTCATGATTACTGGGTTAGATTGTTATTATGCCGAAGGCATTGAGCGTTATGGTCATGCAGTCGCCAAAGAAATTTGGAATTTATCGCTCGATACGCACAAAATTTGGCGCGATATTGCCAAAGATACCGATGTCAAAATGATAACCTGTGGCTCGTTGCTCCTCGCCGAAAGCCAAGAAGAAGCCGAAGACGTCAAAAAATCGGCAAAAGCCTTGCAGGATGATGGCATCAATGTGATTTTTCATGAAAATGACCCCCTCAAACGCGGTTATTTTTGTGCCATCGAACAACCTTGGGATGGCGCAGTGCAACCATATCAATTGGTGAATGCGATTTTGACCAAATCGAATGCGACCTTCATCGGCAATAACGAGTTATATCACATTGAGCAACTTGCTCCGCAAAAAGTGATGGTATACACGCGCAAATATCGCTTCATCGCCCAAAAAGTGATGCTCTGCACCAACGCTTATTCACCGCGTATCCACCCGTATTTTGTGGGGAAAGTTGTCCCAACCCGCGCCCAAGTTTTGGCGACAGAACCCCTCGAAACTGCGCCATTGCCGATGATTGGTTATAGTGATTATGGCTATATGTATTATCGCACCACATTTGATAATCGGTTGTTGATTGGTGGTGGACGCAAGCAAAATAAACCCGCCGAGAATGATACGATTGAGGATAGAATCACTGAGCCAGTCCAAGCGATTTTGGATGATTACCTCAAAACCCGTTTTCCAGAGGTCAAAGCACCTGTGACACGTCGTTGGTCTGGGATTATGGGCTTCTCGGTGGATGGATTACCCCTCGCAGGCACAATCCCCGATATGCCAGATGTCGGGTTTGCAGTCGGATTCACAGGGCATGGCTTGGCATTGGGTGGCGGGACAGCACAACGCGCCGTGAAGAAATTGCTCACAGGGGAACATGCAGGCGCAGTAGATGCCAGTCGGTTAGGGAATTAACACACCATTGTTAGCCAGCATTGCAATGCCAGCACACCGTCTAAATTGCGACTAAATTCGGTCAAATCCGCCGATGCCAATTCGACATCGGCGGCGGGTATCCCCAAGCTATCTACCCAACTGGATGCTGTTCCATTCACCACATAATCGGTAAATTCCACCCCATATGGATACCCCGTAGCGCGTCCTAAAATTTCAGTCATCGGCGCAGATACCCCACCGCCCGCGCAATCGCCCGCATAAATACCATTGGCGGCGCTATGATAAAACAGCACTACCGCAGGACGGATGTCGTTAATGAGTGCCGCCAGCGCCACCGATTCAGGTTCAGAGAAGGGTTTTTCGCCTGCATAAACAGGAGAATCTCGGAAATAGGCTTCTTCTGACCAATCACAATCCCAATTGCGATTCAAATCTACCCCATTCGCATTAAACCGCCCTGCGAGTGAGCGCCCATATGTCGCGCCATCGGGATTTGCTGATGGCACAAGGATGAAGGTGATATTTGGCAACACATCCAACGGATTATTTTGAAAATGCAGGATGAATTGGTCAATCAGGGTGATGGTGTTGGCTTCGTATCCGCCATGAATCCCCCCGACCAGCATAATCACCAACGCGCCATTCCCAACCCGATGCGCGGTGAGGGTGCGATTTTCTACCGATTGCCC
>CALDGT010000513.1 GCA_937942935.1 uncultured Chloroflexota bacterium
GACCATTGGATGGCCCCCCGAGATGGTGAAAATCATCATTGAGGAGCGCAAACCCGCCTTGGTCTGGACCCAATATGATATTCGCGTATTGCTCGATTTACAGGGGAATATTTTGCGTCAACCGCGTGACGAAGAAGTTTTTCCGAATCTCATTCATGTGATTGCCGACCAATCGCTGAATGAACCACCACTCCCCGAAAATCCCATCCCGTTAGATGTGGTGAATGGCGCTTTGCAATTACGCCAATTATTAGCAGGGGTTGAGGTGTTACAATATAATGCCACCAAAGGACTAGGTTTCCGCGAATCATCGTGGAATGTGTGGTTAGGAACAGGGTCGGATATGCCAAATAAATTGATGATTTATGAGGCTTTGCGTGATAATTTGCTCGGACGGGGGATTACCCCTGTCGAGATTAATGTTGCAGATACCCGTGCGGTTTATTATTGTAGCGACTTGGAATTTTGTGATGAGTGAACTGGTTATTGGCTTAGATGTAGGCACACATAAAATTTGTACCATTATCGGAGAAGTCCGTGACAACGATATTTTTGTTGTTGGGGTGGGAATTGAACCCAGTCGTGGCATGAAAAAAGGTGTTGTCAGCGACTTGATGGCGCTCTCTCAAGCCATTTCTGCATCGGTGCATAAGGCAGAACGGAGCAGTGGGTATCAGGTTAAGCGAGCATTTGTCAGTTTGGCAGGGAGCCATATTGCCTCTATCAATAGTCGTGGTGTGGTTGGGATTCCCACTCAACGCGGGGTGAATGCCGAAGATTTAGATAAAGCTCTCGCCGCCGCCCGTGCGATTGCCATCCCGCATAACCGCGAGGTATTGCATGTCATCCCGCGTAGTTATTCGTTGGATGGTCAAGAACGGGTACGTAGCCCAATTGGGATGCACGGTTTTCGGTTGGAATTAGAGGCACATATCATTACGGCTTCTTCTACCAGCGTTGCCAATTTGGAACAAGCGGTAGAGGCGGCGCAGGTGTATGTAGACCGTTTCATCCTCAATCCCTTGGCGGCGGGAGATGCGGTACTGAATCCACAAGAACGCGAAATGGGTGTTGTGGTCATTGATATTGGCGGTGGTACAACCGACCTCGCTATTTTTATTGAGGGAACTGTGTGGCATACCGCCGTTTTAGCTGTTGGGGGAGACCATATCACCAATGACATCACCTATTTTACACATATCCCATTCGACACTGCCGAAGCAGTCAAGGTGCAATATGGTCATGCTATTCCCAAACAAATAGACCCTCTCGAAACATTGCTGGTCGAACCATTTGGCGATGGAATGCCCACCGAGATTAAGCGCACCGAATTATCGAGCATTATCGAAGCGCGTGTCGAAGAAATTTTTGAACTGGTGCATAAAGAAATTAAGCGCAGTGGTTATGATGGGTTGCTTCGTGCTGGTGCTGTATTGACAGGCGGTTGCGCTCAATTAGAAGGTATCCGCGAGGTTGCGACCCGTGTCTTGGGGATGCCTGTTCGCATTGCCAAACCAGAAAAATTAACAGGCATGGCAGATGCACTGCGTAACCCGTCCTATAGTACCAGTGTCGGTTTATTGCGTTTGGGCTTAGAGATGGATACAATGGTTGAAATCGCACCAAGTAATACAGATGCACCCGGCTCAAAATTGCGCCGATTATTAGGTGGATTGTTTAGCCGATTATTACCAGACGACAATCCATGATAGAAAATGGTTTTAATTGGGTAGGAAATAAGACCCAAATTTCACAAACAGTTTGCTAACAGACTTGTTATGCGTAAAATAGTAAATATGAAGTTGGCTTAGTAGTCGCATAGAGGGAAGTTCCATGAGTAATTTTGATGATTTTCCATTAGGGGAAGGTTTTGCACAAATTAAAGTGGTGGGCGTTGGCGGTGGCGGTGGTAATGCTGTGAACCGCATGGTCAACGAAGGATTAGGTGGGGTCGAATTTATTTCGATTAATACCGATAACCAAGCCCTTATGCTGTCTAAAGCCAAAACCCGTGTTCGTATTGGCGAAAAACTCACTCGTGGGTTGGGCGCGGGTGGCAACCCAGAAATTGGTAAAAAAGCGGCAGAAGAAAGCGCCGATGAGTTGTATGAGATTTTGCGCGGTGCAGATATGGTCTTCATCGCTGGTGGTATGGGTGGTGGTACAGGTACAGGTGCCGCGCCTGTGGTGGCACAAATCGCTAAAGAATTGGGCGCATTGACCATCGGTGTGGTCACAAAACCCTTCACTTTTGAAGGCACACGCCGTATGCAATTTGCCGAAGCAGGCATCGAAAACCTCAAAAGCCAAGTAGATACCCTCATCGTCATCCCAAATGACCGCTTGCTCCAAATTGCCGATAAACGTGCTAGTTTGCAACAAGCCTTCTCATTGGCTGATGATGTGTTGCGTCAAGGTATTCAAGGGATTTCTGAATTAATCACTGTTCCTGCGCTTATTAACCTCGACTTTGCAGATGTTCGTACCATCATGTCTGAAGGTGGGGCGGCTCTGATGGCTGTTGGACGTGCGGCAGGTGATGACCGTGCGCGTCGTGCGGCAGAACTCGCCATTAGCAGTGGGTTGTTGGATGTGACCATTGATGGCGCACGCGGTATTTTGTTCAACATTACGGGTGGTACAGATTTGAGCCTGTTTGAAGTGAACGAAGCGGCGGCAATCATCAAAGAAAGCGCTCACCCAGAAGTGAACCTCATTTTTGGCGCTCAAATTGATGAAAATATGGGTGATGAAGTGCGGATTACTGTCATCGCCACTGGTTTTGAGCAAAGCCGTGTAAAAACCCGCATGGATGCCCAAAATGTGTTGCGCCCACCGACTAATAATCAACGCCCACAAAATCAATATAATCAAAATTCACAACCGTTGCGCCCGATGCAACCGGTTCAAAATCAACCACCTGTGCAACCACCCCCACAACAAAATCAACCCCCACAGGTGCGACCCGGACAACCCCCACAACGCCCGACCCAAGATACCTTCACCACACGGGTCTATGACGAAGATGATATGGATATTCCACCCTTTCTCCGCCCTAAAAAATAACCAGAACTTATACCATTAGGGACAGGATTACCCTGCCCCTATAAGCCCAAAATGAGCGGATACATCCGCTTATTTTGCGTGTATAAGACGCATTATTTACGACCATTTGTGATAATTTTCGTCATTAGAACAGAGCATATAGAGAGTGTTGTGGAAGGTTAGAGATGGGCAATAACCTGAATGAATCTCTAACCTAATCTGAATAGACATGCACCTGCTTTCGTGTTATAAATGAGGAACATCAACAAAACACCAAACCCCACAGGTGTTTTTAGTGAATTAAAAAAATGAATAAAAACGAAATATTTTTCTTTATTAGGCATTTAACCCATGCTGATGATTTTATTTTCTCTTTTTCTGGTTTAGATATTGTGTAGCGAGGTTTTATATATGGTTCAGTCGCAAGCAAAGAAAAAAAATGCCCTGCACGATTTGGGGTATAAGATTTTTCTTGACCGTTACGCGCTCAAAGATATGAAGCGTGAAACACTCACCGTTGGCGACCTTGTGATTGTTGTGGTGAATTCTGCCACAGGACAACGCGAAGTCGGGCGTATTAAAGCCATCAACATGCCGACTCTTACCATTGAATTGCTTGATGGTGAGGTGGTCACTCGTGATATTGAGCATGTAGACAAACCCATCGAAACAGACCCTGCCCAAATGATGGACAGGGTGGCGGCAGGGATTGCGGCTGTTGAAAAGACGGCTAAAAAACGGAGTGAATGGGCAAAGAATTTTCGCTGGTTGCTTGAAGACTGGAAATTTGTCCCCGGTGGGCGTATTTTAACGGCGGCTGGAACAGAGCAAGAACTAACGTTCTACAATTGCTACGTGATTCCGATGGAAGGTGATTCACGCGGGGGCATCATCGAAACACTCGGCAATATGACCGAAATCATGTCACGCGGGGGCGGTGTTGGCATTAACCTGTCCACTTTGCGTCCACGTCATGCGTATGTGAAAGGTGTGAATGGGCGTTCAAGCGGGTCGGTCTCATGGGGTGCGTTGTATAGCTTCGTTACGGGTCTGATTGAACAGGGTGGTTGTTTTGGACCTGATGAACGAATTGCAACCGATAAAGGGCTGATTCCCACCAAAGAATTAGCCGATAGAATAGATGCTGGCGAAACATTTTATGCTCATACCCATAAAGGTTTGCGCCAAATTACTGCCCGTTTCCGCAATGGGGTAAAACCACTTTATGAAGTGACAACATCGCGTGGTTACAGCGTAAAAATCACCCAAGATCATAAAGTTGCGGTGTTAGCAGATGGAAAAATCACCACTACGGCGCTTAAATATTTGCAAGAGGGCGATGAAATTTTACTGCAATTAGGTGATGGTGTTAAACAAGAATACTGTGCCCTAAAGCCTGTTGAATATGAACGCTCCATTATGAGTACAAAGTTGAATGAAGATGTGCATATTCCAGAATACCTCAATGAAGATTTAGCCTATCTCATCGGTTATATGCACGGTGATGGTTATATTCAATGGGGTAAAAAGGTGAATTGGTCTGCGCCTAAAGCCTTTAAACTAGCTACTGCTGATGCACACCCTACAATTAGACAGCGCCTTGTTGATATTATTCAATCTCAATTTGGAGTTACCCCATTAATTAGACAAGGCGATGGTGCTTTAGCTGAAGTTTATGTTTATTCCCGTTTACTAATTGAGTGGATGATTCAAAACGGCTTGTTGAAAGCCAAAGCAGAAGCTATCCGTGTTCCAGAAGCCATTTTCCGTTCTCCTAGTACAGTAATGAATGCCTTTATTGCGGGTTATTTTGATGCAGATGGTTGTAACCGAGGACGTAAAGGCGGATATGGCATTGATAGTATCAGTTATGAGATGCTTACTGATGTTCAAAAATTATTGGCATTAAACGGAATTGTTTCCAGTATCTCGACGACTGACCGTTCTGAACAAGGTTGGCAAACCATCCATCGCCTGAAAATTACGGGGGGAGTATTCAAAAAGCGATTCAGCGAACTTATCCCCTCTGAAAAAGCTACAGATGTAAATGGTAGCCGTGAAATGTATAACACCTATCCTGCAACCGTTTGGACTGCATTAGGGGCGCGTTCAAAATATCGTCAACGTATCTATGATGGTGTGTCTGAACGTATTTCTTATGGTCAAATGACGGCGATTGCTGAACGTGTTGCCAATGACGGATTAACTGGCACAGCACAAGAGATAGATGAACTCTTACATACACTTCCAGACACCATCGCATCTATCACGCTTATTGGTGATAGTGATGTTTATGATTTTGAAGTAGATGATGTGCATTTGCTCTCTGCCAATGGGATTTATACATCAAATAGTCGTCGTGGTGCTTTGATGCTCATCCTCAATGACTGGCATCCTGATGTTTTTGATTTCATCAACAGCAAGCGTGAGGCGGGGAAAATCACCAATGCGAATATCAGTGTTGGCTTGAGTGACCGCTTTATGGATGCCATGAAAGCCGATGCCGATTGGGATTTGCAATTCCCCGATACCAGCCACCCCGATTATGATACGGTGTGGGATGGCGACCTCGAAAAATGGGTAGCCAGTGGGCGCGAAGTGATTACCTATAAGACTATCAAAGCACGCGATTTGTGGGATGCAATTATCGAAAGTGCTTGGGCGAGCGCAGAACCCGGTGTTTGGTTCAGAGAACGCAGTAACAAGATGTCCAACTCGTGGTATTTTAACCCACTCATTGCGACTAATCCGTGTGTGACGGGTGATACACGCATTTATACCGATAAAGGCTTAGTCACTGCCCGCGAATTATTTGAAGAAGAAACTGAAATCGAAGTGGCGATTGATGGGCGTTTTGGTTTAGATAACCACACTGTCCCCGCGACCCGCGTATTTATGACAGGCACAAAGCCCGTTTTCCGTGTTCAAACCCGTGAAGGGTATTTTGTCCGCGCTACATCCGACCATCGCTTTATGACCCCACGCGGTTGGGTTGAATTGCGCGACCTTCAAGAAGGCGATAAAATTCACATCCTCAATCGTAAAGGTGGGTTTGGTCAAGAAGGCAATTTGGAATTGGGGCGTGTATTAGGCTGGTTGGTCGGTGATGGCACGATTAAGGCTGACCAAGCTGTATTATCTTTCTTTGGCGAAGAAAAACAGACCCTTGCGCCCATGTTCGCTGAATATGTGGATGCCATTGCCCAACCATTGACCTCTGCCAACGCAGTTCGTACATATCATGTTGGCGTGATAGATATTCCAGACCGTGACGAAGCCCGTGTTCAATCTCAACGGTTACGCACATTGGTCGAAACATACGGCTTGGTCGAAAATAAATTGCAAGTGCCAGAAATTGTATTCAAAGGCACAGAAGATATGCAACGCGGCTTTTTGCAAGCATTGTTCACGGCAGATGGTAGTGTGCAACAAACATCTAGTAAAGCGACCGTTATTCGTTTAGCGTCAAGTCACTTGCCATTACTAGAACAAGTTCAGATGCTTTTATCTAATTTTGGCATTCTTAGTCGTATTTTCCGTGAACGTCGTAAAGCGCAATATCGTTTGATGCCTGATGGAAAAGGTGGGTCTAAAGAGTATTGGACACAAGCGCAACATGAAATACACATCGCAAAAACCAGCATCCTTGTATTCCAAAAAGAAATTGGTTTCTTGATGGAATACAAAAATCAATCATTGGTGGAACGTCTTAAAGACTATCAAAACGGTCCACGCAAAGAGGATTTCTATGCAAAAGTTCTATCAATTACATCGGATGGAATTGAAGATGTTTTCGATTTAACTGAGCCGATAACACACTCTATGATTTGTAATTCGTTAGTATTACATCAGTGCGGGGAGCAGCCGCTTTCTGCTTTCTCGGTGTGTAACTTAGGCGCTATCAATTTGGCGAAATTTTATGACGAAGAAGCCGATGATGTGGCATGGGATGACTTAGAACGCACTGTGTCGTATGCTACGCGTTTCTTGGATAATGTGATTGATGTTACCCCATACTTCTTTGAAGAAAATCGCAAGGTTCAACTGGCAGAACGCCGTGTTGGGCTTGGGACAATGGGCGTGGCGGAATTGATGCTTAAACTACAAATTCGCTATGGCAGTGATGAATCGGTGGAATTTATTGATAAACTCTATCAATTTATGGCGGTTCATGCGTATAAAACCAGCAGTATCATCGCCAAAGAAAAAGGTGCATTCCCACAATTCGATGCGGAAAAATTCTTGCAAAGTGGCTTCATGCTGGGTATGCCAGATGATGTACGCCAGCAGATTGTTACAAATGGTATTCGCAACGTCACCTTGCTCACACAAGCCCCAACTGGTTGTGTTGCGCCAGATACACTGGTTAGTACCGCTACAGGGTTGCAACCGATTGTGAATTTAGGCAATCCAGATGGCGCACAATGGCAACCATTGAACCATGAGGTTTATACCGATGTTGGTCTGCGTCAAACATCACAATTTTATGTTAATGGCACGCAACCCGTTAAAAAAATAACAACTAATCGCGGATTTAGCATCACAGCTACTCATAACCATCGCATTCGGGTGATAGATGAATGTGGTAATTATATTTGGCGACGGATGGATGAATTACGTGTTGGCGATACTACGGTTTTGAAGAAAAATACATTAGGCGATGGCGAATATATCCCGCTAATCCCTGTAGAACAAGGTAATCGCGCCATGAGCCAGTTGCCAACCCACATGACCGCAGAATTTGCCGAATTGCTTGGTTTGTATATGGGTGATGGTTACACCAAAAAGCGCGGTGGGTTGCATATTGTTGTGTCTCAAAAAGATCCCGATTTGCTAGAGCATGTCAAAATGTTGATGCAGACCGTTTGGGGAGAACGTGCTATACCTGTAGAAGAACGCATTGGTTGTTGGGTCGCCAATTTGACAGGCTATTATATTGGGCGTTTCTTTGAAGCCAATGACATGAAAAAACCGATTGGTAATCATGGTGAAGGTGCGGCTGGCGCATTTATCCCCAACAAAGTATTAGCGGCTGGGCGCGAAGCGGTGTGTGCTTTCTTACGTGGTTTGTTTGAGGCAGATGGGAGTGTGCATCGTGGTACGGTGACATTCGTTTCAACATCAGAAATGTTGGTCAAACAGGTGCAAATTGCGTTGCTTGGATTAGGTATTATTGCCACCATTCGCCAAATGCCAAAGCAAGAAGGACGCTATGGTGAACGTATTTTACACGAATTGCGCTTGTTGAATCGGCGTGAGTGTGAAAAATTTGCCCAACAGGTGAATTTCATCAGCCAGCGTAAACAAGCGAAATTAGCTGATTTAGGCGCAATTTCTGATAGAGGCGATAGCGTTAATCATCCAGAATTGTTGAAATCATTCTATGTACACTCTGAGGGCATACCAAGTACCTATCGGCAAAAGATACGTAGCTTAATTTCGAATGGTGCATTAACACAACATAGTATCAAACAATATGTTCAAGACTATCCCCTGTTAGCTGAGACTCCATTAGCGCAATTGGTCTCACTGGATGTTTATTTGGATACAATTTTGACAATCGAAGATGGTGTATCGGCTACTTACGACTTGTCTGTACCCGATAATCATACCTATATTGCTAATGGGTTTGTCTCGCATAATACGACGGGAACTTTAGTAAATACCAGCACAGGGATTGAGCCGTTCTTTTCGTGGGTGTATTACCGCAAAAGCCGGTTGGGATTGCATGAGGAGCAAGTGCCGATTGCTAAAGAATGGTATGATGCCAATCCAAATGCCAAAGAATTGCCCAATTATTTTGTCACAGCGATGGATTTAGCTCCGACTGAGCATGTCAAAGTACAAGGTGCATTCCAACGCTGGATTGATAGTGCCATCAGCAAAACGGCAAATCTGCCCAATAATTACACTGTTCAACAAACAGCCGAATTATACGAGTATATGTATGAACTTGGGTGCAAAGGTGGGACAGTGTATCGGGATGGTAGCCGAGATGAACAAGTCCTCATGCTTAAAGGCGATGAACGCGCCGAAAAAGAAAATGAGGCAAAATCTAAAAAAGAAGAAAAGGTGGAACAAGTCGCCACACCGCATCGTGTTTATCCACGCCCCAAGAAATTGCACGGTGTGACGATGAACACGCAAACACCATTCGGGACAGCATATATCACCATGAATAGCGATGAACAAGGCTATCCATTTGAGGTGTTTATCACCGCGCCCGGTAAGGCAGGGAGCGATTTACAAGCCGATGCCGAAGGTTTGGGGCGGATGATTTCGCTTTCGCTCCGCACAACAGAACCGCATAACCGCCGTGAGATGTTGCGCCTGATTATTGACCAATTACGTGATATTGGTGGGGCGCGGTCTATCGGGTTTGGGATGGAACGGGTGATTTCTTTGCCCGATGCGGTGGCGCGTGCATTGGAAGATAATTACTTCCCAAAAAGCGAATCGTTGCAACTCCAAATTCCGATGATGGAAATTCCTGTGACTAAGCCAGTGGGTGATTCCAAACATACCAATGGCAACGGACACGACCATCATCATGAAATCATTGATTATTCTGGTGCGGATTTATGCCCGTCATGTGGGACAATTTCGCTCATCCGCGCGGAAGGATGTCGTCGCTGTGTGACATGCGGTTATACCGAGTGTTAAGCGACACATCTGTATTATCTTGGTCTTGGGCATGAGTCTCTCATGCCCATACGATTACCCAACGGGGCAGAAATGCCCCGTTTTTGTTCTTTATTACCATGCTATAATGAGTCTTTATTTGAATAGAAAGGTGACCCCCATGAAGGATATGAGTGATATGGATGATTTTTTCATGGATGAGAGTGGTTATTGGCAAGCACCCGATTTTATTTTGTCCGATATTATCACCACAATGGTCAATATGATGGATATGCCCATTGGTATCACCATCTTTATGAAAGGGATGATTCTCAGTGGGTCTCTGGTGAGCGAGAGACAATATCTTGCTAGTTTGAGCGCTGTTTTTCAATCATTAGCAC
>CALDGT010000514.1 GCA_937942935.1 uncultured Chloroflexota bacterium
TTGCGCGGGCGGTGCCAGCACAGCTATCTTTACCGATGCCAATCCCCAAGAATTATTATATGTCGTCACCAATTCCGATTCGGTGTTTTTGGTCGCACATGACCAAGAACAATGCGACAAAGCATTAGAACTCAAAGAAAAATTGCCCAATATTCGCAAAGTTATTTATTGGGAAGAACGTGGCATGTGGGGCTATGATGATGACTGGCTCATCAGTTTTGATGATGTGATGGCGCTTGGGCGTGAGTATGGCAAAAAACATGGGGATGCGTTCCTAAAATCGGTGTCACAAGGCAAAGGGGATGATATTGCCATCTTTAGTTATACCAGTGGCACAACCAGCCTGCCAAAAGCCGCGATGGTGCGTCATCGCAACCTGATTTATACCAATGTGCATACTCAACCAGTCATCAAGACCTATCAAGAAGATAATTATTTGTCGTTCAGCCCACTCGCATGGATTACCGAACAAGGTTTGGGTGTGGCGGCGCATGTGTTATATGGGTTTCAGGTCAATTTTCCAGAAAGCCCAGAGACTGTACAAACCGACCTGCGCGAAATTGCTCCTAGCGCCCTACTCTTCCCTAGTCGGATTTGGGAAAATTTAGCGCGGACGATGCAAATGCGCGTGAATGACAGCACATGGATTAATCGCACCTTATACAAATTATTCATGCCTGTCGCATATAAAGTGATTGACCTCGAAGATGAGGGCAAACCGATTCCACTCACCACCAAATTTTTGCGTGGCGTTGCTGAATGGGCAGTTTTGCAACCCCTGCGTGATAAAATCGGCATGGTGCGGATGCGGAATGCGTTCACCTCTGGCGCGGTATTGAGTCCGGATGTGTTGCGCTTTTTCCGCGCTTGTGGGGTGGAATTGCGTAGTTTATATGGGTCTACCGAGATGCAAGGTGTGACCATGCACTACCCCAACAAGGTCAAACTCGCCAGTGTTGGCGAAATTATTCCGGGTGTGGAAATTAAAATTGCCGAAAATCGTGAAATCCGTGTCCGCAGTCGGGCGGTTTTTGCGGGGTATTATCATGCAGAAGAAAAAACTGCCGAAGCCTTTGATGAAGATGGTTTCTTCAAGACAGGTGATGCGGGCTTTGTGGGTGAAGATGGTCATCTAATTTATCTTGACCGTGTATCCGATATGATTGAATTGGCAAATGGCGAAAGTTTTAGCCCACAATTCATCGAAGGACGGCTTAAGTTTAGCCCATTCATCCAAGATGTGATGACAGTCGGTGGATTTGATATGGAATTTGTGACCGCGATTGTGATTATTGATTTTGATAATGTGAGTCGGTGGGCAGAGAAAAATCGGGTCAATTTTACGACTTATGTAGACCTCACCCAAAAATCACAAGTCTATGACATCATCAAAAAAGAGATTCAACGGGTCAATGAAAATTTGCCACAATCGGCACGCATTCGCAAATTTGTCATTTTGCATAAAGCCTTTGATGCCGATGAAGCAGAACTCACCCGCACGCGCAAATTACGCCGTAAAGCCTTAGAACAACGGTATGGTGTGATGTTGGATGCCATGTATACAGGCAAAGACCAAGTGCTGGTGAGCGCAGAGGTAAAATATCGAGATGGGCGGACTGGTGTTGTAGAGACAGCCGTCCGTGTGATGGATGTATAAATTTTTTAAATCAATAAATTTTATTTGAGAAAAGGATGTTGGCTTTGGCGGCAAATACATTACCACAAGGCAGAAAAATAAAGTTACCAACAATTAATTGGCAGGTGGTCAGCCGTTGGGCGACCATCATTGGCACATTCATTTTTGTGATGTGGCTAGGCGATAGAATTGGTGATAATCCGCGCAATTATGTGGTTGTGACCATCAACGGCATTTTAATCGGCGGGATTTATGCCATCATCGCGGTTGGCATCGTCATGATAAATAAAGCCTCTGGTGTGTTTAATTTTGCACACGGGGCAATGATGCTTTTAACCGCATGGTTTTTCTTGTCATTTTATAACACCGACCAATTCAATATGCTGGCGCTCATTGGGCTGGTGACAGTGACTATCGGCTTATTCATCACCATGAGCGATTGGCGCGACATCCTAAAACCGCAACGACTTGGGATGGGTGTAGTGGCGGGTGTGGTGATTCTCATCATCATGAACTTACAAGGTGGCGATTGGCGTTTGGTACGGGCAATCACTGGCGCAATGGTGGTGGCTACCCTCTTGGGATTGTGCATTGAACGATTCGCCATCCGCCCATTGATGGGGCAACCCGTTTTTACAATGATTTTGATGACTCTGGCGCTAGACCGTGTTTTTGTGGGCTTGACCAACTTCTTCTTCCCTAGCATAGATAGTTCTATCCCCATTTTTAGCAATCTGAGCAATTTGGGATTCCCCAAAAATTATGAAATTGATGTGATAAATTTCATCCCACAAATTGAACGCGCCTTGCGGATTCCATCCGATTCTGTCGTAGTCTTTTTGCTCTCTACGGCGGCATTTGTTGCCTTTATCTTGTTCTTTCAATATACCAATGTCGGGTTATCTATGCGTGCCACCGCAGAGAATCAAGTGTTGGCGCAATCGGTTGGGTTGCGGGTACGGGCAATTTTGGCGGCGGCGTGGATTGCGGCAACCCTGTTGGCGCTCACAGCAGGCGTTCTGTTTGGCGGTGGCAATAGTTTGGGACCCAATATGCCAACATTGGCGCTCATCGTCTTTCCTGCGGTGTTACTCGGTGGCATAGAATCCATCGGCGGGGCGTTTGTGGGTGGTCTTGTCATCGGATTAGGGCAAACATGGGGCGACCAGCTCTTCCAATCAGAAGCAGGCACACAACTTGTCCCGTATGTGATTCTGATGGTTGTCCTCATCTTCAAACCTGATGGATTATTTGGTCAAAAACGGATTGAGAGAATTTAGCCATGTCTGCAAATATTCGCCCCTCTGGGGTCTTTAACACCACTTATGCACAAGATATGTTGCTCGACCGCACATGGTCAAATCGCCTCAGCGCATGGGGATTTGTGGCAATTTTGCTCATTTTGCCCATGTTAAGCAGTGATGGGTTATTGGGACTCAATATTATCCCCTCATTATGGGTGAGCGTGGTTGCAAAAATCGCCATTTTTGCCATTGCCGTTCAGGGCTTGAATATCATTATGGGATATACAGGTCAAATATCGCTCGGTCATGCGGCATTCATGGCAGTTGGAGCATATACGGCGGCGGTATTAGTGCGTGAACTGGGTTTCACTTTTTGGACGGCGCTCCCTGTGACCATGCTTTTTACAGGTCTCATCGGTTTGCTATTCGGATTGCCTTCGTTGCGCGTTAAAGGGTTTTATTTAGCAATGGCGACACTAGCGGCGCAAAATATTATCATTTGGTTCATCACCTACCCTCTCGCAGAGTTAACGGGCGGTGCAAATGCCATCACACTCGAAAATAACCCAGTACCATTTTTTGGTTCTAATGCGACCAAATTGGGCATGTATTACATCATCATCCCGTTTGCGGTTTTATCATTTTTAATCGCCCGCAATCTCGTGCGGACACGCATCGGACGCGCATTTATCTCTATTAGAGATAACGACCTCGCGGCAGAGTTATTGGGGATTAATGTCTTCACCTATAAGTTACAAGCCTTCTTCATCAGTTCGATGTATGCAGGCTTGGCGGGCGCATTATTCGCTTTCAACAAACAAAGTGTGCAAACCACCGATTTTTCGTTGGCGCTCTCCATCGAATTATTAGCGATGTTGGTGATTGGTGGTGCAGGATTCTCACTGGGTCCGCTTTTTGGTGCGGGATTTATTTTGGTGGTGAATCAGGTCATCGTGCCAGATATTCAACCCGCCTTGACCAGCTTTTTCTCTGGGATTTTCACCTTTGTGCCTGCGGTACAAATTAGCACCGCCTTCCCGCCCTTGATGTTTGGCTTGATATTGGCGCTATTTTTGGTGCTATTGCCAAGAGGAATCGCGTATCAGTGGGAAATATTGAAAATTTCATGGAAAATCCGCCCTTATTCGTATTAAAAGCGCATCCCACAAAGACTTGCTGTGAGGGCTTGCTATGGCAAGCCCTCACA
>CALDGT010000515.1 GCA_937942935.1 uncultured Chloroflexota bacterium
ATCGGGGTCGGTCACTCTGCCGACAACCATGCCCGTGTTTGGTTTGGGATAGATATATAAATCGGGGTTACGGGTACTCAGATAATCATATGGGTCATCCCCAACTCGAATTTCGAGGTGCAAATGTGCGCCATACGCAATCCCCGCCGAACCAACCACCCCAATGCGGTCTCCTTGTGCCACTTGTTGCCCCGCAAAAACTTCAATACGGTCTAAATGTCCATACAAGCTATATGTTGGTTGCCATGCAGGGGCTTGAATTCCATGATAAATGATAATCACATTGCCATAATAATTATGTACTGGTCCGACCAATGTCGTAAAATCATCCCCCGCATAAATGACTTCACCAGCACCAATGGCTAAAATGGGCGTGCCTCTGGGATTGGCAAAATCTGCGCCAAGATGCACTTCCAAATTCCCTAATTGGGTATCACCATAAGCATAGGTACGGTCTAATTCATCGCTTCCGCCGACACCTGTCGCAATCGGGCGACCAAAAAGATAATGATTTCTGAATAATTCTGGTGTTGGGGTAAAGGTTGCTGTAAAAGTTGCTGTTGGGGTGAATGTAGAGGTCGGCGTAAAGGTTGCAGTTGGCGTAAATGTAGAGGTTGGTGTAAAAGTCGCTGTTGGGGTGAGTGTGTATGTTGGGGTGAGTGTTGGTGTGCGTGTTGGCGCGGCAACGGTGGGCAAACCTTGTGCCAATTGAACAGCTTCAGTTGGTGCTAAGGTGATAGAAATGGCTTGCTGAGTATCATCCTCAGAGCAAGCCGTCACCAGTATCATCATCATAACCATCAGGGCGCAATAAATGACCCCTTTACAATGAAAGGCGCTATTATTCAAAAACAATTTCACGATAATCTCCTGTAACATCGCCAATGCGGGTCTCTAAAATACGCGATGCGGTTTCTGGTGGCAACCCCAAATATGCCAACGCGCTTTGAATAATAGCCGACTGCGGAATCAGACCTACCAATTCGGTATGTGTCACAATCACCCCATGTTTTTGGGCTTCCTGACGGACGGCTTCTAAAACCGTGTGCAAGGATATTTTGCGAAAATCGGTGATATTCATCGAGACTTGCGCCTTGCCTTTCACCAGTAGTCCCAATACTTTTAGATAAGGCAATCCGCCCCCCGATTCGCGCACTTTTTGAGCAATCGCTTTGGCAATAGTCACATTATCGGTATTCAGATAAGCATTAAACGCGACCAGTGGGTCACGGGCGCTAATAGCTACTGCGCCTGCCCCGCTTAATATCGGCTCGCCAATATCAGGTGTGCGGGTTGGGTCGGTTTGGATAGTGTGCTTGAGTTGTTCATATTGATGACGGCGGACTTCTGCCAAATTGCGCCGTATGGGAATTTTTGCCGCATATTCATAAAATAAACGGGGATATTCAATTCACGCGCCACGCGCTCACCCAAACGATGCGCCATCACCACACATTCACTCATGCTCATATCGCGTAATGGCACAAATGGGACGACATCTGCCGCCCCAATACGCGGATGCACCCCAACATGATTATCCAAATTAATCAGGCGTTTTGCTTCTGCAATCCCTAAAAATGCGCCCTGCTCTACTATATCGGGCGTACCCGAAAATGTGACCACACTCCGATTATGGTCTGGGTCAGTATTCACATCTAAAATATCCACGCCTGATGATTGAATGGCACTCACAATCGCCTCAATCACATCGTGCCTACGTCCCTCGCTAAAATTAGGAATACATTCCACCAACGCCATGTTAATCTTCACCTGATGGGCGGATAGGATTTTCGGCTAATTTTTGCAAGGTACGTTCATCTACTTCTAGCCCGTTATAACGGTCATACATGGCTAAATTTGCCAATTTATCCACCGCATATCGCCAACGATGATTGCCTGTTTCACGCAGAAGTGAGCGACAATTATCACAACGGACAGTACGGCGTGGGCGTGGGATTCCCATCCAACGGACGATACGTGTTTCAACTTCTAAATGACCTTTTCGGCAAACAGGGCAAGTATCCACCACAAAGCCATTCGTATAACGGTCTACTGCCGCTTGCCCACGCAAATAAAGCAGGACATACAAAATAATGATGCCCAATGCGCCACCCGCCAAAATCGCCTCAATGGGGAGAGATGCGGTTGGGGTAGCGGGTTCATCTACCGTCGCCGATGTTAAGGGCGATTCAGTGGCATTTGAGGCAACACCTGCTTCTAAGGTCTGGGTTTCAGTGGCAGGTAATAATCCGATAACCTCTGTGCCAACTGGCTCAGTCTCGTCCGAAAATGGTGTGCTGGTCGGCTCATCGGTATTGGTGAGTGTTGGGGTTTCGGTATTCACCACCAATGGCACATCTATCGCTGTCGCATCACCCGATAAAGTTGGGGTGGCACTTTCGGCGGGAATATCGGTATTCGTGACAGTTGCGCTTGGTGTTTCTGTCGGAATATCTGTATTCGTGGCAGTTGCGCTTGGTGTCTCTGATGGAATATCTGTATTCGTGGCAGTTGCGCTTGGTGTCTCTGATGGAATATCTGTATTTGCCACAACCGCTTGTGTCATTTCGGCAGGGGTTTCTGTTGGAATATCGGTATTCGTGGCGGTTGGACTCGGTGTCTCTGTTGGAATATCGGTATTCGTGGCAGTTGCGCTTGGGGTCTCTGTCGGGATATCGGTATTGGTCGCCGTCTCGGTTGGCACATCTGTGTTTATCACAACGGCTTGTGTTATTTCAGCAGGGGTTTCGGTGGGAATATCCGTATTTGCCATGGTTGGACTCGGTGTCTCTGATGGCGCATCGGTATTGGTCGCTGTTTCGGTGGGAATATCGGTGTTAGTGACCGTTGGGCTCGGCGTTTCGGTAGGAATATCCGTATTAGTTGGAGAAGGTGTAACTGTCGCTGTAGGTGTATTTGTGACCGTTGGCGATGGTGTAACTGTCGGTGAACTGGTCTCTGATGGGGTTGCAGAGGGTGTAAAGCTAGGGGTAAATGTCGCTGTTGGTGTGAGCGCATCGTCATATAATATCGGCAATTCGTTAATATCAATTATCCACAGCACCACATTGCGCGTCACCCACCCAAATCCATCTATCGCACGGGTTTCGGTTGAACCTTCTTCGCGCTGATTATAGGTATATCGAATAAGTACCCATGTGCCTGTTTCATCTATATTGAGGGGTTCAACCACACTACCGGGTGTTAAAACACCGAGTGGGGTAAAACTAAGACCCGGACCAGTACGGACATAAACATTCACCCGCGCAATAATATAACTCCCCGCAGGCGTGAGGGTGACAAGGCGAGGTGTTGGCGATGGTGTGCGTGGGGCGGGTGTTGGGGTTAAGCTATCGCTAGTCAAGATAGGTAAAGCGTCTATATTCTCGACCCAAACGGCTAAATCTCGGCGTATCCAGCCAAAAGACTGTGCATATTCAACCAAAACCCACCCGCCAGATTCATCTCGATTATAGGGCGTTACTCGCGCATCGCGTAATAGCGTCCCAATCGAAAGCGCGGTCTCATCAGGGGCGGCACGCACCCGCGCCGCCTCGACATTGATGTAACTAAAGGCAGGTGTGGGGGTGGGTTCTCCCTCTTGAGCAGTAGATTGACTGCCTGTGATGAAAATTGCCACTAAAGCGCAGATAAAAAGTCCGATACTCAGCCAATGGGTGCGTTTCACAAGGTACTCCAGATGTTGTGCCAAAATCAATTTATTAATGTAAATGTTAGGCGGTCTTCGATAGGTTGATTATACGCGAATATCTGTACCGACCATTCGCCTGTGGTAAAATCGGTACGGGTGCGTTCTAAACTAAACCAAATACATACACCATCAAAATCGCGCGGGGTTGCCCATGTATCTTGAGCGCGAATTTCATCGCCATAATACCATGTTACAGCCAGTGGCGCACCTGCTGGCAAAGCATTGGCACGCATCACCACATATAATTGTGTCACACTCGATGAAAATTGTGAACCAGCATCTAATGGGCAATCGGTATTTGGGTCTACCCGACTGGCAACTCCTAGTCGGACAATTTGTCCTGTGTTACTGACATTGTTAGTCGTATTCCGATTTTCCATCGCATTGATTTTGCTGGTCATAGTATCTGGCGTTGGGACAATGCCTCCGGGCATCTGCGGGTTTACATTTCGCCCAGACATAAATTCTGTATATTTTTCGACATTTCTATCTGGTTGGGCAATGCCCAATTGTAAATCATATGTTGGGGTAGACCCAATCGCCAATGTCGCGCCAAGCATCTGATTCACTTCCATAATTTGTGCGAATTCGGTCTCTTTGACTGAGAGGGTCATCACCAATTCTGTTCTACGGGCAAATGAGGAACTGTTCAAAGTGGCTATTTCTTGCGCCAGCATCACTTCGTTGGCACTCACAGTAGCGGTCATATCCACATCGCCAGTGACACCACATCCAACCAAACATAATACACAAAGACCTAAAACAAAATAACCTTGCAAATTCACAGACCAATCCTTCACAACCATTTTGCTACAAACGATAATAGTACCAAAGAATATGGATAAATTTTAACCCAAAACTGGATGATTGCCCCATGCGTTCCCAACGATTG
>CALDGT010000516.1 GCA_937942935.1 uncultured Chloroflexota bacterium
TTAGCATAGAATCATTTTTGTGGGTGCAACTTTTTTGTTCGCATCGCGTATAAAGAGATGTAACAATCGAATAGTTAAGAAGGAGCTTTTGCAATGGTTGGTTTACTTGTATTACTTGGTTTAATCGTTTTCGCCTATATCTTGATTGGCGTGGTCTTTGGCGCAGTGATTTCGCTCATCAATTTTGTGTTCATGATTTTGGTGTGGATTTTTATCGGCTACTTGGCTGGTCAACTCATTCGTGGCAAGGGGTATGGACCTATCGGTGATGCCGCACTCGGTATCGGCGGTGGTATCGTTGGGTCAATTATTTTGCGTCTGATTGGTCAAACCGATTGGAATACAAATATCGTCACTAGCATTGTCGTTGGGACAATTGGTGCGGTTGTGTTGGTCTTTCTTGTGCGTATGGTCAACAAAGAATTTGGCAAGTAACCGATTTAGCTTGAATATGCCCAAAAAGCGGATGCTCACCCATCCGCTTTTTTGATTGTTAATCTCATAAAAATTTTTTTAGCAAGCGATTATTTATGAAGAAAGTATGCTATTGTTAATCCATATAACGCAGATTGGCATGTAGCCATTAGTTTTATGGAGCAAATAAGATGTTTAGAAAGATTCAAATCTTTTTGATTGCCATTATCACATTGTTGTTGACAGTATATTCAAACCCAAGCCCTGCATTTGCGGCAGGAACAGTAACGACCTGCGACCTCGCTAGTTTAACAACGGCATTAGCAGGTGGTGGGGTGGTTGATTTCAATACTGGGGCAACTTGTAGCATTTCATTCTCATCTCGTATCACCATCAGCACCAATACCACCATCCAAAATACATCAGGATTTACAGTGACATTCACCACACCCAAAGGTGGTTCGCCATTGTTGCGTGTAGATTCTGGTGCCACTGTGACTATCAATAACATTCATTTTTTGAATGGCGGAGGGTTCTCAAACCCCGGTATTTATAACGGTGGCGCGATTTTTATAGATTACAGCACTGTTAATATCAGCAATAGTAACTTTACAGGTAATTTTGGCGGGTCTGGCGGTGCGATTTATAATCGTGGCGGAACACTCACCATTTTGGGTACTGTTTTTAATGATAACAGTTCCATAACATGTGGCGGTGCAATTTTGAATGATGGAGGGTATGTTACCATCAATAACAGCCTATTCACTGCGAATAGTGCTGGCACTGGTGCGGGGATTCGCAATGAAGAAAATGGCACTGCTATCATCAATAACACCACATTTTCTGGGAATGATGTTTCTGCGGTTTATAACTTATATGGTACGGCGACCATCACCCACAGCACATTTAACAACAACACATCATTTTTGAGTCCGTCTCATATTTATTATGGCACAGGCACGACCACTGTCACCGCTTCTATTTTTAATGGGGGTATATCAGATTCGGGTGGGTGTGGCGGTTCTGGGGCATTTGTGGATGGTGGCAATAATATCACCTTTAACACAACTGGGTGCTTGGGTGCGAACATTGACCCGCGCTTGGGTGTGTTATCGGGTGGGGTGCATGTGCCAGCCAGCCGCAATATCGAATACGCGCCTGCTTGTGTATTAGGCACAGACCAACTCGGTGCATCGCGCCCGCAAGGGGCATTATGTACACCGGGCGCAGTCGAAGCCGACCCTCCACCACAATCCACCACAGTCGAATTTTCTTCTGCGAGTGGCAATGCCTTTGAAACAAGTAACACAGGCGCATTTCTGCGTGTGACGACATCGGATACCTTCCCAACGGGGAGCGCCATCACTGCTTTTATCGCGGTATCGGGCGGAAGCGCGAGTGCATCTGATTATAATTTGATTGGCAGTATCAACATCCCTGCGGGAACAGCCCATAATGCGACCATTTCAATTGACCCTGCTTTAACGATTAATAACGATATGATAGCCGAAGACCCAGAGACCATCAATTTGAGTTTATCATTGAGCAGTGGTAATTTGGGTGTACAAAGCACTTATACACATACGATTAATGATGATGATGTGGTGGGTTTGGTTTTTGTGAATGGGTCATTGACGGTGAGTGAGCCGAATGGGTTTGCAAATTTTAGCATCAGTTTGAACAGTCAACCTACAGCCGATGTGACTATCAATTTTACTGTGACAGACACAACCGAATGTCAAATTAGTGTTCCGAATATCACTTTTACCGATAGCACATGGACAACATCAATCCCTGTCACAGTGACTGCCATAGATGATGCGCTGATTGATGGCGACCAACCGTGTGATATTACCCTGAGTATCAGCACAGGCGATGGCAAATATGCTTCTATCACGCCTACATCTGTTTCTGTAACTGTACAAGACAATGATATTCCTAATGCGATTATCCTCATCGGCGGAGATAACCAACAAACCGCCATCAATACCGCATTTACAAATGCGCTCACTGTTCAAATTAATGATGGTAGTGGGCAACCATTAGAAGGGGCAACTGTGAATTTTACTGTCCCTGCCACAGGCGCAAGTGTGGGGTTATCTGCATATAGTGGTTTGACTGATGTAAACGGTCAAGTGACTGTGACTGCCACCGCAAATGGTGAAGTCGGGGCTTATCAGGTGTTGGTTGAATCGGGTGCATTAACCTCTGTGAATGTGAACCTCGAAAATCTTGACCCAGAGGTTTTGGCGGTGACGGCGGTTTGTGTTGGGAATAATTTAGAAATTACCATCAATGCTGGTGCGCCAAATTTTGACATCACAGGCACAAGTGGAGCCGATTTACCACAACTTAATGTGCCATTAGGGACATATACCTTCATTGGTCCCGATACATGGGTCGGTGTGACTATCACTGAATTGACAGGCGATTTAGAGACCTTCACTTTGCCCGATATGACGTGTAATGTGATTGTCATCGCCCCACCCGTCGTCCAAGCACCACCACCTCCTGTCCCTGATAGATGTGATATTCGTGGATACAGCCTCGAAATGCCTGTTGGTATTTTCTGCACCGATTTATATGAAAATGGGCAATTCACCATAGCAGGGAGTGTGCCTGCAAACCTCGCATCGTCTGTGATTGATGCTGTAGATGTGGGTAAATTTAATGGAGAACGCACCGTTTCTGCTGAATTTGGGGTTGGTTTGCCAATTTGCTTAGAGGGGCAGGGGCGCTTATTCTTCTTGGATGCGTCCACCAGCCCTCGCGCACAATTTGAATTGACCACCTTCTTTGCAGATGGGCGCACTTGTGGATTTATCATCAATGGGGGGACAGTTGTCCTCATCCGTTAGTCCTTAGATAAAGAGGGCAGAGGAATTTTTTCCTTTGCCCTAGCTACGGCAACATAAAAATTTCTTACGTTTTCTCAGTGCATAAATTGGTTATAATGACATCATAAGGTGGGATTTGGACAAATGATGGATATGTAATTATGGTGTTTGTGGATGAGCCTTTTATTGAAAACACATCACAAGGGGAGGTGGTTGTTATAGATGGATGTTCAGATGTTTATGACACCATTTATCCAACCTTTGCACATCATTTTGAGATGCACCGAATCTCTTTTGATGATATTGATGAATTGGTAAATCATCCCCCACCCGATGCAGTCATCATGATTGTGGGTAAATCTCAATACGAAAAATCCTTCACTTGGTTACAAAAAATACGAACACACCCAGACTGGCAAGCTATCCCTATCATTCCATATCTCAATTTAGCCGAAGAATTGGCATTTTTACAAGCAGGCGCAACCGATTGTTGGGTTTTTCCGACTTCAATAGAAGCGATGGTAATGCGCCTAAAAAATCATTTACAACGGATTCATTATCAGTCACAGAATTTACAAACCAATTATCATAAAGCCTATTTAGACCAATCGCGCCTCATCGAAATTGCGACCCATGACTTGCAACATCCTATCAATGATTTGCTGATGGTCGAATCTTTATTGCAACAATACGTCGATTCTGCCCCTCCTTTAGAATCATTGCTCGCAGATATGAGCCGCGCCATAGATTCGATGCAAGAAACCCTAAGCGATGTGCTAACTGCCCTCAATTTGCGCGGAAAAATGCGCTTTGAGATGGAAATTATCCCCGCCACGAGGATCTTGCTCGATATTGGCTTAAAATATACCATGCGGGCATCGAATAAACGCATAGAAGTATTGG
>CALDGT010000517.1 GCA_937942935.1 uncultured Chloroflexota bacterium
TTCTAAGTTCACCAGACCCACAAAGCGATGCCCTAGCCGATTTTCGCATGGCATTGACCAAACAAGGATTCAAGGTTTTTACCAACGACGGCATTTCTCCAGATTCAGATTTAGCGCGTAATGAGATTACTATTGCCGATAGTGTGGTCGTTGGGTTAGTCGAGACAGAATCACAATCTGACCGATTTCATAAAGAAATAACCAATGCGCTAGATGCAAAAAAACAAATCATTGTGGTGCAATTGGGAGGAGATGTCATTCCTCAACGCTTACAAAATTATGCCGTGATAGATTTGCGAAATAATTTTGAGATGGGGTTACAGTTGGTCGCCATCGCCATTTCTGGTCGGGCGCAAGCAACTATCCCCATAACCAACACCCCAATGACCACCCCTGCCACATCCCCCACCACATCTGTGCCAAATATGATACCAAAACGGTTCGATACCCCCATCCCAACATCAAAACCCATCGCAAAAACCAATACTAGCCCCATCACAAATGAAGCCGCAAATCCTGCCACCGTCATCGCAGTGATGTTTGCGGTTGTACTCATTGGGTTTGTCGTCCTCACCAATTTGCCACTTGGCAATCGGAGCAGAGGCATATCAAATGTATCGGAGCGCGATTTATCGGGTGAAGTGGTCGAATTTTCGACACCCAATGTCCGTATCACCCTACCCAATTCATGGGAAAATAGCACATCATTAATCACGGGAAATCAAGATATTCAAAATGCGCTTGGCTTATCTGGATTGGGCAGTGGCTCAATTCAAATGGCATTAAGCAACCGAGATAATAACAATGCCCTATTCATCCTCACCTACCCCTTAAACGGTCAGTCACAGAGCTTTTCGTTACAAGATGTCTTAGAAGCTATTCAACAAACTGCCACCCCTAGCGGAATCACCATTAACGATTCTCGGATTCGGAGTTACTCATTTGGAGATGCTTTGTATATCCAAATGTCGTTGGCAGATGGGTCTTTATTTTTGAATGCGTATATGGTCATCACCTTCAAAAATAATAATGCCTATATGGTGATGTTCGGAGGGGCAGACCCAAGCGAAGCACAATTTAATGGTATTTTAGAAGCGTTTGAAATTATCAATGATGCTTCGCGGGTGTGGTAATTACCCAAAAATGAGTCGTTATGGTGTCTCTTACTAGACGAAATAACGAGTTTGGTGTATGATGACCATTCACATGAAAATATGATAACATCATGTCCCAAATTTTGTTATAGAAGAGGTTATGGTCATGCCCGGTAAACGCAATATTACCCAAAAGAAACCCTTATTTGGGAATAACCGCAGTCACTCATTGAAGGCGACACGGCGCAAATTCAAATTGAACATGCAAAATAAACGCATTTATGTGCCAAGCATGAAACAATTCGTCCGTGTTCAAGCCACTGCACAAGAATTTAAGACAATTGATAAGATTGGTTTAGAAGCCTTCTTGAAACGTCAAGGACGTACCATCAAGAGCCTATTTCCAAAGGAATCGCAAGGGGCATAAGACAGCCCCTTGTTTTTTATTTTCCACTCACATCAAAATTAAACCGAATCCGCGCAAAAATGTGATTCGGCATTGCCACATCTTCTAAATAAGTCAATTCAGGAATGGTCATCACAAGGCGCATCGATGCGCTTTCGACAATATATTGCTGGTTTGACTCTGCCATAATCACCATCACATCTTCTTCTGGGCGAATTGTTTGGGCTTGCCATTCGCCATATCCGGTTGGTGATAGCACCAGAATTTGATGCGAAATACCATCCCCATAATCAAATAAAGATACTGTTATTCCCCATACACCATAATCATTCCGTTTGGCGACTTTTGTTTCGAGTGTCCCTGTTGCAATCCCTACCGCGCAATAAAATGTATCGGCAAACATCGTGTTGCCGTGTTCGTAAAAAGATGTCTGGGTCAATGAATTACTCTGCATAATCACGTCCTCTCATGTTAAGATAGCCACAACACCTAGATTGTAACGTGTTTTAGACGAATCAGATAGGTAATCAGATGAATTCACTACTCGCAAATTCGCCCAAACTCCATGCGTGGTATAAAGCCACCCGCCCGCGTGTTTTTACCGCCACGTATGTCCCCATCCTTTTGGCGGGTGCTGTTGCGCTCCAAAATCATGTCTTCCGTCCCATCCCATTTATTTTGGCACTCATCGGGACAATGGCACTCCAAGCCGGTGCAAATTTGGTCAATGAATATTTCGATTATATTCGTGGGGCAGATGAGCTAAAGCAAGCGGGACAAGGCATGACCATCAAACAAAATATCCTCTCCCCGCGAGAGGTATTACTAGGCGCGATTGTGACGATTATAGTCGGGTCGCTGATTGGTATCTATCTGGTCTCGCAAAGTGGCTCGCTATTGTGGGTTATCGGCATTTTGGGCGTGTTTGCGGCGATTACCTACACTGCTGGTCCCTTCCCTCTCGCTTATAATGGCTTGGGCGAATTAACAGCAGGGATTGTATTTGGTCCATTGGTCGTCATCGGCGCATATTATGTGATGGATGTGAACATTTCGCTCAATTTGGTGTGGATTTCGCTCCCGATTGCGTTTATGGTGGCGGCAATTTTACATGCCAACAATATCCGCGATTATGAAGCCGATAAAGCGGTGAATAAGCGCACAACAACGGTCATTTTTGGGCTATCATTCGCCAAAAAAGAATATGCCTTTTTGGTATTTGGCGCGTATGTTGGCGTAGCACTATTGGTTGTGACGGGTATCGCCCCGCCATTCGCCATCATCGCCTTGCTCACCCTGCCCCAAGCCTATCCCTTGGTCGTGATGATTTACACCGAAACAGACCCGCAACGCCTGCACATCGCACAAGGGCGCACCGCCCAATTACACGGAAAATTTGGGTATGCGTTGGCGGCAGGGTGGTTATTGTCGGTCATCCTTATGGCGGTTTCATAATGAGCAAATCGTGGTCATTATGGGGGATAGTCGCTATTTTGCTACTGGGGGCATTTGCCCGCTTAGTCGCATTTGGAGATGCACCCGCAGGATTACAACACGATGAACTTTATGATGCACTCGATGGGGTAAGCATTGTTGAGCGCGGGAACTTTCAG
>CALDGT010000518.1 GCA_937942935.1 uncultured Chloroflexota bacterium
TATCCCATCACCAATGACCACATTCCCAACGGCAGGGTTATCATCCGCAATAGCCTTTTTTCTGATAACCGCGCCATTAGTGGGGGGGCTGTTGTGTATAATTTCACCACAAGAACCGCCTCTCCAGATGATATCGGTCAGGGGTCTTTTAGCTCAAATTGGGCGATCAATCAGGTTGCTAATACAGATGTATTGCCAAACATCATTTATAACAGCACCTTTTATCGAAATGACTGGGTTGTTTATAGTACGGGGCGATTTGAGGTGTATGGGAGCAAATTTATGGGTAATAGGGGTGGTTTAGGCAATGAATCTGGTTTGATGATTGTTTATGGGAACGAATTTAAGCAAAATGGGTCTGCTATTAATAATGGGCGTGGGGTGCTTTATGCTCATCACAATTTAATTGCACAAAGTCATCGCATTGCTGTCCACAATCATGGTATTGCCCTTCTCACGCATAATGTGTTAGTTCATAATCGGGCGCAGAGAAATGATTTACTATCGAGTGCCAGTTTTGGATGTGCTATACATAATATCGAATTTAAACTTACTCTTCGCAACAGTATTGTATCTGGTAATTGCAATCCTAATGGTGGCGGGGCAATTTATAATGGTGGTCAGTTTTTGATTTCAGATAGCATCATCCGTAATAATGCCCGTACAGGCTATGGTATTTTTCAATATTCACACATAATGAGTCAGGTTGTATCTAAAAATACGCGCTTCATCAATAATACGTGTATTGGCATGTTTATAGATTGGGGTGGCAATATCAGCGAAGGTGCATCTGGATGCTCAGGCGAAACACCGCCCCCGCGTGATATTACCCTCACGGTGTGCGATTTTGCATCATTACAATCAGCCATTGCAGAGGCGAATTACACTTCTGGCACAATTACCATCACCTGTCATGAGCCGATTATTTTCACAGAAAAATTGCTCATTCAACATGATGTGACTATCATCGGCGCGGAAAATGCCATTTTAGATGGTGGCAATATGACCCGTTTGTTTGATATTACCCAAGCAGGTAAGCTCACCCTAATAGGTATCACCGTTCAGAACGGATTTAGCCACGACCCAGAAATCGGGATACGCGAATATAGCATAAATTCGGGGTTATGGGTTTTGGCGAGTGTCGGACGGGACTTTCAATCCACCAGTGGCACGATTCATAACGAAGGCATACTCACTATTATCAATTGCATTTTTAGAGATAATCATGTAATTGGTTATGGTGGTGCAATCGGCAATGAAAATATCCTCATCATTCAAGATTCGCAATTCATCAATAACTCACTCGCACCCGTTGGCGCGGGCTTGCGCCCCGCTATAAGGGCTTATGGTGGCGCGATTGCAAATTATAAAGGCAGTGATGTGACCATTACCAACAGCGTTTTTATGAATAATTCAACCCTCGATGGCGGTGGCGCAATTTATAATGAAGGCACATTGACCATCACACACAGTTTATTTTCGCACAATGTTGCAAGTTGGGGTGGCGCAATTGTGAATTTTGAAGCTATGACCATCACCGATAGTATTTTTACATCCAATACTGCTTTACGCGAAGGTGATGCAATCTACAACCTTTTTAATGGCATAACCACAAGCCAAAATACCGATTATGTGAATGATGATTGTTCGAGTACATATAGTGGCATATTCACTGATGGCGGTGGCAATATCGCCAAAAATGCCTATGGTTGCCCCGCCCAAGAGATGTTCGATTGGACGGATGTCATCCCGCAAGATGTCCGCATCATAAAAGAATGTCATTTTATGCCCCTCAGAAGGGCATTGGATTTTGCCAATCAACACGGTGGCGAAATCACCTTTACCTGTAACGGGACACTCTATTTCACTGCCCCGTTGACTATCACGGGGGATGTGCATATCAATGGGGGCGAAAATGTGATATTTGATGGCGATGGGCAAGCCTT
>CALDGT010000519.1 GCA_937942935.1 uncultured Chloroflexota bacterium
TGCCCTAGTGAATTTGCGTGTAGGATTACGACAATTACAACGCCGATTAGGGCAATTTTTCCCATTCATCTCAAAAAAGGATTCATAAGGTAAAAGGTAATAAGTATCACCGAATAATTAAGATTTTTGTCTTAAGGTTAACTTGATTTTCGTATGAAAACAGTTGATAATTGAATTAATGAATTTTTCATAAATACCACTGAGAGGCTTAATTCATGAAAATTCTCTATGTGGAAGATAATCCTCAGAATATGCGGCTTGTCCGAAAGATGTTGGACAGTGGGGGTTATGAGATGATAGAAGCGATTGATGGTATGACTGGTTTGCGAATGGCAGAAACGCAACAACCAGTCCTCATTTTGCTAGATATTAATTTGCCGGATATTGATGGGATGGAAGTTACTGCGAGGTTGAAAGCGAATCCTGCCCTTGCACATATTCCAATTGTTGCACTAACGGCAAATGCGATGTTTGGTGATAGAGAACGCTTTTTGGAGGCTGGTTGCGATGGCTATCTAGCCAAGCCCGTAAGTAAGACCGAGTTACTCAATACCCTTGCATATTTTTTGAATCGGTAATTATCAATTGTTATAAAGGGCATGGATTTTATCACCATGCCCATTTTTCTTGTTGTTAACGGTCACTCGTTGCGCGAGAAGCCAACATCAAATAATAAATGAGTGTAAGCAATGATGATACAAACGCCGCCACATAGGTCAGACCTGCGGCTGTGAGCATTTGACGTGCGCCACCAGCATCACCACCATTATTCATCAGACCTGCTTGCTCAAGCAATTTTAACCCACGCCGACTGGCATCAAATTCGACTGGCAATGTGATGAGCATGAATAAAACAGTCAGCCCAAATGCCAAAATGCCCAACCATAACATCCCAGTCATGTTGAAGATAATCCCCAACATAATGAGTCCATACGAAATCATTGGGCTAAATTGCATAGCAGGCACAAGGAATTGGCGCATCCCAATGAGGGGTGATTTTTCTTCATATTGTTGGGCATGACCTAATTCATGAGCGACAATTGCCATTGATGCGACAGATGGTTGGTTTGCGACGTCTTGTGACATCCGCACAATATGACCGCGTGGGTCGTAGTGGTCACTCATTTGACCCGGTGTGCCTTCAAAGCGAACTCCTCGTAGCCCACTCGATTGAACAATACGCTGTCCCACCTCATAGCCAGTCATATTCCAAGAATTGGCTGTTCTGCGCCATTTGGCATAAGCAGATTGCACGTATGCTTGTGCCAATCCAGAAATAATCATGCTTGGTAAAGCGACAATGAGAATATAGGTAAAATCAAAAAACATTATCATCTCTCCTATACAACATCCATTATGATTTCATCATAACGCACAATTTGTTAGAGAAAAGCAAAAATAAGTCCAGTTTATCCCCCTAAAGGTGTGGGGGTTGGGATGGGACGACTGATATAAATCGTGACCATGCACGAGGCTTTTAATTCCAATGTAGCATCGAATACGGTCAACTGAAATTGATATGTCCCCGGTTCATAAGGGTCTGGGTTAAATTGTGATAGTGTCCCAAGTTCTTTTACATCACTACTACCTTCGCCAATCACCCAAAAGCTATTGAGCGTGGTTGGTCCACTAATTTCGAGTTTGTAGGATGAAAAATTATCCACAAAAGCTGTCCCAGCTATTCGGATTGTCTGAAATACGCGCATCCCATTAGCCGGAATTTGTAAAAAGGCGTTTGGTGTATTACATCCATACACAGGTGGTGCATTGGGTTCAATTGTGCCGACAGGGGTTGGAGTGAGGGTTGGGGTGGCAAATACCGACACCTCATCATCACGAGGCAATTCGACAGGTTCAATCGGTAGATTAGATAAGGGGGCGGAGCGGGTGGGTGTGGCAAAGACGCCATCATTAGCGACTTCGACCACATCCTCTTGATTATTCAT
>CALDGT010000520.1 GCA_937942935.1 uncultured Chloroflexota bacterium
AGATGCGAATTATGACAAATCCGATGAAGGGTATTTGAATAATGGCGACGGCACCATCACCGACCTCGACACGGGGTTGATGTGGCAACAAACCCCTAGTGATAAAATGACATGGGCGCAAGCCTTCACTCAAGCCGATTCGTTTGTTTTTGCTGGTTATGATGATTGGCGTGTCCCCACCATTACTGAACTCTATTCCCTGATGGATTTTGATGGCATGACCAACATGACTGTAGATACATCCATCCCTTATATTGATACAACCTATTTCGATTTTGAATATGGTGATGAATCGGCAGGGGAACGCCTGATTGATGCCCAATATTGGTCAAGTAACAAATACACCAGCACCACATTTAATGGGAATGAGACCGTTTTTGGTGTGAATTTTGCCGATGGTCGGATTAAAGGGTATCCTGTGTCGGTTGGCGGACGCGAGCATTTGATGTTTGTGCGGTTTGTGCGTGGAAATGCTTATGGCGTGAATGATTTTGTAGATAATGGAAATGGCACAATTACCGATAATGCCTCTGGATTGACTTGGCAACAAGCCGATAGTGGTGCGGGTATGAATTGGGCATCCGCACTCGCTCATTGCGAAAATTTATCCTTCGCTGGCGCGGATGATTGGCGCTTGCCCGATGCCAAAGAATTGCAAGGCATTGTGGATTATAGCCGTTCACTATATGCGACCAATTCCGCCGCCATCAACCCGATTTTTAGCGCCACACCGATTACGGATGAAGATGGGAATCAAAATTATGCCTTCTACTGGACAAGTACGACCCATGTCGAAGCGAATAAAGCCGATTTTGCGGTGTATATCGCTTTTGGGGAAGCATTAGGTTTTATGGATTTGAATAACAGTGGCACAAAAACCCTGATGGATGTACATGGGGCAGGAGCGCAACGGAGCAGTCCAAAATCGGGTAATGCGAGTGATTATCCCGTTGGTGCTGGTCCGCAAGGGGATGTAATTCGTGTCGAAAATTTGGTGCGCTGTGTGCGTGGTGGTGAATATACCATCTTCACAGGTGGCGAAACCAATTCATTGGTGACAGGTGTAAGCAACCCCCCATCACAGCAAGGACAAAATAATCAACAACCGCCGAACAATCAACAGGGGCAAAATCAACCACCGAATAACCAACAACGGGCAGGTCAAACCCCGCCACAAGAAGCGATTAATGCTTGTAATGGTGTGGCAGTTGGAAATAGCTGTAGCTTCACCCCGCCGAATCAATCAGCTATCACAGGGACATGCCAACAAATCCAAACCGTGACGGCATGTGTGCCACAAGGTGGTAATCAACCACCCAGACCATGATGTCTTATCAAACAGAGTAGGTCACACGTATATTAAACGCGGGGCATTCATGAAGATTGTTCCGTGTTTGATTGGTTTATAATAAAGGTATCAATCAAATAAGTATTATAAGGGGCTATTTATGCCACGCTTATTCACCACCATTTTCTTTTTTATGTTCATCGCCTTCCCAATTTTTGCACAACCCACCCCGCCTGTGATTACACCCGATAATATTCAGCAATTACAGCAACAACATGTATTTGAATGTATATCATCAGCCTGTAATCAACAAGCGAGTACAGTTATTTTTAGTCCGGATGATTCACTTTTATTAGCCGATTACGGCAAAATGACCTTGTGGGATACACAAACGGGCGACCTTATCTATGAACATGATAATGGTGGCTTAGAATTTCGATTCAGCCTCGATGGACGTTATCTCATGAATGTCACCGATGATGGGAAAATCAATGTCTGGGATTTAACTATAAATGAGTTGCTATATACCACATTTTATGATGAGGAAATAGACGCTGGTATAGCCACAAACGAGCCTATTGACCCCAATTATGACTTGTATATCACTCGTCAAAACCCCGATTTTAGCCCAGATGGACTCACCTATTTTACAACCTATGCGGATACACTTTATCTGCATGATACGTTAACGGGTGAATTATTACATCGACAAACCCCTACAGAATCATCCCTCATTGAGCAAGCCCGATTTAATCCTGCTGGCACACATATCATCACCATTTCAGAGGGCGATAGATGGTGGCAGAGGACGATTCAACAGTGGAATAGTACCACCTGGTCGGATGATATAGTCATTGAAAACACACGGGCGGCAGTCATTAGTCCTGATTCACGGTATGTAGCCTATGGGCTAGACAATGAAATTTGGTTATTGGATATCCTCACAGGCGAAAATCGGCTATTTGTAAGTAGCTATCAGGCAACGATTACCTATTTGCGTTTTAGCGAGGACAGTCAATTTTTATTTTCAGGCACAGAAGGCGAAATATCAAAGTGGTGGGATGTTGAAACAGGGGCATTCATCACCAGTGAACCGCATATTGGCACACGTAACCGCTTGTTTGAGTTAATACCCTGTCAAGAAAATGATGTGAATCGATATTGTTTGTTAGATACACGCACACAAGCATCTATTTTTATGCTTACAGGGCATGTCGGGAATATGACTTATGCCGATTTCAATCATGCAGGCACACAAATTGTTACCAGTGGATTAGACGGCACAATCCGCCTGTGGGGAATAGGGGATTAATCT
>CALDGT010000521.1 GCA_937942935.1 uncultured Chloroflexota bacterium
TCATAGTATGGATGATGCGCTCGATATTTTGGGCGATAAAGATAATCATGTAGATGTTTTTGTGATTGACCAATCACTTGGTGATACTTTCTTTTTTCTTAATCATCTACGGCGCAAATATCCTCGCTTATTAGTGGTATTGGTGGATGAAGAAGCCGATTTTGGGATGCCCGGTCAGGCAGATGAATTTACCAATGAACCCTTCAAAGATGATGACCTTGCCAAACGGATTATCAAATTAATGTCAGAACGGCGCATGGAAACCTTGCGCTCCGATAGTTTGCCTGCGGTACGCAATATCAATAACAATATCAAGAAAGCAGTTGGGGTATTGGGCAAAATTGAAGCCTCTGTCACATCGTGCCTCGACCAAGGCTATGATTATGTGGCGTATTATGGCATTGAAAGTCAAGAACCCCTCAAATTAACCCTCAAAGCCCAAGCAGGTCCAAAAACCATTCAATCTATCGCGCCAAAAGATGCCACTCCAGATGATTTGATGGGGTGGGTGGCGCAAAATGGTCAAAGTCGGATTGCTGGTCCAGAAGATAAGCCCAATCATATTTTAGTGGCGCGGGGACGTTTGGGTGCAATCTCATGCGTGCCTGTGAGTTTTAGCAATCGGAGCTTTGGGGTGATTGCCGCTTGTAAAGACCGTCCGGGGAGCATCACTCAAGAGGCGGTATTGATGCTAGAATTGATTGCCGCGCAATTGGCGACTGCACTCACCAAAGAGATGAAATAACTATGCCAATCGCCTTTATTTTTGATTTTGGTGGGGTTTTGATGAAAACAACCGATTATGCCCCGCGTTATCAGTGGGATAAACGGCTTAGTTTGCCTTTAGGCAGTATCGAGAAGGCGGTGCATAATGCCGATAGCTGGTTACGCGCTCAAAAAGGTGAAATAACCCCTCATGATTATTGGGCGGATGTTGGCGCAAAATTGGGCTTATCTGCCGATGATGTGGCACAACTTGCACATGATTTCTATGCAGGCGACCAACTCGACACGAAACTAATAGACCTCATCCAACGCTTGCGCGATGAGGGATTCAAGGTTGGATTATTAAGCAATGATAGCCTTGAATTAGAAGATAAATTACACCAATTGGGAATTCACCATTTATTTGACCCCTTATTCATTTCTGCCAAAATGGGGATGATAAAACCTGATATGGCGATTTATCAGCATGTGCTAACGACACTATCCTCAGATTATCACCCCGTCGTTTTTGTGGATGACAGGATAGATAATATTCACACTGCCATTAAAGCGGGTATGATTGGCATATTTTATCAACCAAAATTAGATGTTGAAAAAATTTTCCGTGACCTAATATATGCACATCGCAAGAAAAATGGGTAATATAGTGAGTGCAATGATGAATAAGCGAGCAATGATTGTTCACTTATAACTAAAATGTGAGGGAGTATTTATTATGATGAAATTCAATCGCAATCGTATTTTATGGATAGGCTTGGTCTTGGTGAGTGCATTATTTATGGTATCACCTGCATTTGCTCAAGATGGTGGGACATCTATTCGGTTTGAAGATATTGGTCAATTGCTTGGTCCAAGACAAGGACAAGATTTATTGTTCGATATTATGTTATATCTGATATTCTTTTTGGGGCTAATCAACTCATTACTCATCCCCGATAAGCAACTCTTTCAAACCATGTTGAACGTGAGTGTGGTTGCTGTTGCCATCTTGAGCAAATTGTTGGTTGGAGGGGTATTATACGACCCATTTGATTCTAGTGTTGGGTTGCTTCGTACTTTCCCCCCCTGCGATTTTCCTGTTTTGATTATGAATGTGTGGATGTTTGTCATCCCATTAATTGTGGCGGGGATGCTCCGTGCTGTCAAAGGCAAAAAGACCAATGCTGTGCCTATCTCAATTATCATGGGCTTACTTGGCGGGGCATACTTCTTCTTGTTTTGGGCGACCAAACAACAACAATGTAGCGCCGCTCCACAAGCAGGCGATGATATGCGCGAACAAGGCTTAACCAATAGTTTGCTGATTGCTGTGGTATTTACATTGCCTATCATCGAATATCGCGCTCGCCAAATTGTGCGCTTTATTCGCAACCGTAAACAAGACTAATTGGCTAAATTGGGGTGGTTATCATGATAAATCAATCGTGATTGCCACCTTGCCTTGTGCAAACTCGGTACGTTTTTCTAGGGTCATCTTGGGGTATATTTTGTTAAAATGTTCAATAATCTGTGAAGTGCCTTCAGTTGTTGTTGCATAACCCACATACGATTTTCCCCGAATAATCAATTTCACATTTGCCCCGTCACGTAAATTTTTCCACCATGTATATCCCAAACTGGTCACAACATAAACTGTGTTTCCCTCTCGTTTATATTGAACAGGGGTCGTATAAACAGTCCCTGATTTGCGCCCTGTAAAAGTGATGAGCATATACATATTGCTCACAAAAATGTGAAATGGAGAATTGAGTAACCACTTCATCATTGGGTTTTGTAGTTTAATAATTGTGCGAAAAAATTTAGGCGGTGCAGACGCTTTTGCTTCTTGGCTCATGATATTATCCTCAATCATGCCGAACAATAATTTTAGTCTAAACGGAATGAGGATAATCTTGGTCAGTTAAAATAGGTGATAACCATCACTGGTTTGTCCCTTGCGCCCATAATTTTTTACCATCTGTCCAAAAATGGATGACCCCTTGTTCATCTGTCCGCCACAGGGGAATCTCACCTATTAGCGATAGCGTGTCTTTATTGGGGTCGCCGAGCCGATTGGCGGGGTCTGCATGGACGACAACTGCCGATGGCGCGACCATTGCCAAAAAGTCGCTATCCAGTGTGCGTGCGCCCGCATGTTTGGGCAATTGCATCACGGTAGACGGGGCATATACACTCCGTGCCAGCATTTCGGTTTGTGCCTCTTGGCTTAAATCGCCTGTCAATAAAAAGGATACATCCCCATAGCTAAGGCGTATCACCAATGTGTTATCATCATAATCTGGGCTGAGTTCCGCATTTTTAATAGGGTGCAAAATTTCAATTTTTGTGCCATCGTTGAGCATAGCAGAATAACCATCACTGACAACCACTCGTTCCGATACTCTGAGGCGCTCATCTAATTGAATTTGCACATCCGATAAACTTTCTTGCCCATGCCAGAGTGTGATGCCGACCTCATAACGGTCTAAAACCGATAATAATGCGCGGGTATCAAAATCATCAGGTTGGGTGATGATGAGCATTTCAATATTTTGGTCATCGAATGGCAATTTATCGCCGAGCGCGGTCAATAATTGGGATGGATAGCTCCCGCCATCTACCAAAATGTGCGCCCCGCCAGCCGTTTGTATCAATACCGCGTTATTATGACCCATCGTCAAAAACCACACATGCAATTTGCCATCGGGCTGGCTGATGATGCCCCCGCCCATAATCAGAAGCGCACCAATCGCGCCAAAAAAGCTAATACTCCGCATAAATTTGCTTTGCAGTGTATCTATAAACCCTTTCCACATGCGACTTTGTAATGCGGTCATCATGATTACTCCTATCAGGCAGATATATAAGACCAATGCGAGGCGGGGGTCTAAGCGCCATTCCACATCGGCAAAAGGCAATTGGGCAAATAAGCGCACTATGCCGATTGTCCAACCGAGCAATAAATATGCCAGCCAGAAAAAGGCTTGTCCGATAATCGGTATTATTCCGCTAATCCCCACTGCCAATATCCCTAAAATGAGCAAATACGATTGCACAGGAATGACCAATAAATTTACAGGGATAGCCACCAACGAAAATGTGCCAAAATTGGCGAGGATAATCGGTGTTGTGGTGATTTGGGCGGCGAGGGTGACAATTAACGGTTCTGTGAGCCAATTACTAAGGCTTTGCGCGGCAGATTGTGGAAAGATTTGGCGCACCCCGCTATTGAATGCCCGTTGTAGTGGTGTGACAAACACTGATAATCCCAACACAGCCGCAAAACTGAGTTGAAAACTCACATCCCAAAAGACGGTAGGTGTGACAAGCGACATTACCATGACAACAAATGCGAGAGAGGCTGGCACATATGTATTTCGGTTCAATGTTTTGCCGATGAGGAGCAGGCTGGTCATGAGCGCCGCACGGAGGATGGCGGCATTTGCCCCTGTGAGCGCAGTATAAATGCCCATGACCAATAGTGCTAACCAAAGGACTGCCCAACGGCGATTTGGCATGAGCCACATCAACAACTGTTGTACCACACTCGCCACAATCACCATATTAAACCCACTCACGGCGATGATATGCGATGTCCCTGTGATTTGGAACGACTCGCGCAATTCTGGCGCGATATGTCGCTCATCTCCCAACAAAATCCCGATGAGCAAACCTGCCGCAGGTTGGGGTAGGGCAGAAATCACCGTTTTATCCACAAAAGCGCGAATATCGGCTAGGGTGTGGATGATTGGGCTTCCGCCACCACGCGATAACACTTGCACGCTGGTTTTTTCCATGACGGAATAAATGCCCGTCCGCGCCAAAAAATCGGCATACGAAAAACTATCGAATGTTTGGGGTGTGAGCAATTCGCCCGTGACCTTGAGCATATCCCCATAACGCACATCGGCATTGGGGGGCAAAACGGCTAAAATTTCTCCTGATGTTTCGGTCACAATATCCCCGCGCACGACTTGAATGGTGTTCAAACGGATTTGTTGACGGTCATCGCGCATATCGGGCAGGGCAATCACTTCGCCGATGACACTAATCCCAATTTGCCCCTGCTGATTATATTGGGCGATGTCGGTGGTATGGGGTGAACCCGCATAGCGCCATGCGCCGAGTGATAAGGCGACAAGGCTAATCATCAACCAGCGCCACCCATAGCGCATTCGGTTGGCATATGCGAGTAATCCGAATCCAAACGCCATGATGAGCCATGCAGACGGGGCAAAATTGGGCAATTGTGAGGCGAAAAAGATGCCGATTGTCCAACCGATGGCGATGTAGACGAGGCGCATGGTGAGTCCTTTTTACTGATGACAAATATCTATATGCGCCCTATTATAACGGATGTGGTGATAAAGGCGAAAACTTTAATCATCCGTGCAAATTTCTGCATCTTGTGGCGCGGGGTTATCGCATAAATAACGCCATGTGATGATTTGGGTAACGTTGGTATCTATGACGGTGTGTTCGCCTGTGGTTGTATCTATCAAAATCAAATCAGCAGGATAATAAATAGCATCAGAGAATTCATAGGGCTTTTCCACATCTATTCGTTGTTTACCTATAATTGCGGCTGCACGACTATCGGGAGACCAAGTTATTTGGTCCGAGACCACATCAAACATCCCTTGCACCCAAGTGTAGCTATTATTTGTTATATTCCAAAATTTGAGTTCATTTAGGGAACTTGTATCCGCATCTACATCTACAGCCGCATATAACCAATATGCCAAAATGGGTGAATTATCAGACCAAGAGAATTCTTTATCAAAATTAAAATTGTGCATAGATGCCATAGTGAGATAGGTATCTGTTTGTAAATCATAAATTTTTATAGACCCCCTTACCTCAAATATATCACCCCTGCAAGCACAAAAAGCGAGATAACGAGCATCATAAGACCAACCTACCAGACTAGCACTAACATATTCTGGTCTATCGGTGACGAAATCAATATCGTAGCCTTGTAAAAATCGAATATCAACATCTAATTCTTCTATTGTTAAATCTCGAACGATATCATAAATAATGACATCACAGCTAAATTGTGTTCCGTTGGGTGTTTCTTTATCTCGACATGCTTCATATAAGATAATATTTTCGTTTGGAGATTGAAAATAAAATTCAAGTCTATTAGGCAATATGGGATACACAGGCTCATTTATATCAGGTAATCTCGTTAAAGTAGCACCATCAAAATAAAAGTTATAGGCACGATAAAAATTTAAATCATCCATTGGAACTAAGATGGTTTTATTATCTGGCATCCAAGCTAATGCACATGAATTAAATTGTATATCTGTCAGAATGTCTTCAATAATTAAACGATTACTCAATAGTGAAAAAATTTCGAGCGTATTTCCACCTTCCTCAAAAACAGCTAAGTAACGCCAATCATTGGAATATCTAAAACATTTATCGATTGGCATTGAATGAATCACATATTCTCCACCATAGAATGAAACATATTCTTCTTTGCCATCCACAATCCGAATATAGGCAATCAATTCATCATCACGAATAGTCAATATATCCTCATCCGATTGGGCTGAAATGCCGATGCACAACACCAGTGAGAGTATCGTTATTAGAATAATTTTCATCATGATTTCCCTTCTCCTAACCAATACCTGTGATTATGACAAATCGGTGTCATGGTGTCTATATGGATAGCCTTCTCGTAGGCATAGCGTATATTTGCCCATAGATAAAAAAAGACACATCCGTGTGCGCGGACGTGCCTGCAAAACCATTACAATAAAAGGATTCGTGTGATTTTTTTAGCCCTATGAAGGGGGTGTTGCTTAGTGTGCGACAGCTCCGACCTCAAATTGTTCTTGTTCAGTCGAGCCACTCATCGCCGTAGTGGAAGCCATACCCGCCGTCACAATGGTTTGCACAAGGTCAAAATAGCCTGTGCCAACAAATGTCTGATGTTTCACGGCGCGGTAGCCATCGGTGCGTTCCAATTCAAATTCGCGGTCTTGCAATTTCGAGTAGGCGCTCATGCCATAATCACGATACGCATTCGCCAATTCAAACATGCTCAAATTCAGCGAATGGAAACCCGCGAGGGTGATGAATTGGAATTTATAACCCATCTTGCCCAATTCTTTTTGGAATTTGGCGATGGTGGTCGCGTCTAAGTTTTTGCTCCAATTGAACGAGGGTGAGCAATTGTACATGAGCAATTTATTGGGATATTCGCGGTGGATGGCTTCTGCGAATTGACGCGCTTCGTCTAAATCGGGGTGCGAGGTTTCACACCAAATCATATCGGCATACGGGGCATACGCCAAACCGCGTGCGATTGCCGCTTCGATACCGTGTTTGACTTCAAAATAACCTTCTGATGTGCGTTTGCCATTGGTGAATTTTTGGTCACGGACATCAATATCGCTGGTGAGCAATGTTGCGCTGTCGGCATCGGTACGGGCGACAATCAGGGTGGGGACATCCATCACATCCGCCGCCAACCGCGCCGCCACCAATTTATTGATGAATTCGCTGGTGGGGACAAGCACTTTTCCGCCCAAATGACCACATTTTTTCGCTGATGCGAGTTGGTCTTCAAAGTGAACACCGCCTGCGCCCGCTTCAATCATGGCTTTCATCAATTCAAAGGCGTTCAAATTGCCACCAAAACCTGCTTCGGCATCGGCAACCATCGGCGCGAAATAATAGGTATCGCCACCGCCGCTCATGTGTTGCACTTGGTCGGCACGCATGAGGGCATTATTGATACGGCGGATGAGGGCAGGCACAGCATCCACAGGATACAGGCTTTGGTCGGGGTACATTTGACCTGCGGTGTTGCCATCTGCCGCCACTTGCCAACCACTGATGTAAATGGCTTTTAGACCTGCTTCGACCATTTGCACCGCTTGGTTGCCCGTGATTGCGCCTAGCGCATTGACATATTCTTCGGTTTGGAGCAATTGCCACAAGCGTTCTGCTCCCATTTGCGCCAATGTGTAATCAATGCGAATTGTTCCACGCAATTTGAGGACATCTTCTGGGGTGTAGGGGCGGGTGATGCCCGACCAACGGGGGTTATTCATCCAGTCATGTTTCATTGCCAATGTTGTTGTGTGCATGATAAATCTCCTTGTGTGATAAAAGTAATTAATGTGAATGATGTTGGTGTGCTATATCACACCCTTTCGCTAGTTTGATAAACCTATATATCCTCCCCATTAGATTGGGGTAGGGTGTAGGGGTTTGCCATGGCAAACCCCTACAAAATACACATGCCTCATAAGATGGGTAGGGGGTATTTTTCCCCGACCTAATCTAAATACTCATAAGCGGGCAGGGTCAAAAATTCTGTGAATTCATCCCGCCGAATCATCTTGTCAAAAATGTCGCTGGCGAGTAAATATTTGCCATTTTTGAACCGTACATCGCCAACTTCTTGTTTAATCGCGTCCAGTTCTTCTTCTAAGAATTGGCTATATAGCGATTCTGTCACTTCGCGCCCATCATCTAATTTGGCGCGATGATGTAACCATTGCCACACCTGAGACCTGCTGATTTCGGCGGTGGCGGCATCTTCCATCAGATTATAGAGGGGTACACAGCCATTCCCGCCGAGCCACGCCTCTAAATATTGGATACCGACCTTCAAATTCCAGCGCAACCCGTGTTCGGTGATTGTTCCCTCGCTAGGGATAAGTAAATCATCCGCAGTCACACGTACATCTGGGCGTTGTTTGGTGAGTTGGTTGGATGTGGGCATATAGGTATTAAAAATACTGATTGCTGTTTCTACCAAACCCGGATGTGCCACCCATGTGCCATCATGCCCGTCTTGTGCCTCACGTAATTTATCTTGGCGCACCTTATCCAATGCTTTTTCATTGGCTTCTGGGTCGTTTTTGATAGGAATTTGCGCCGCCATCCCACCCATCGCATGAGCGCCTCGCTTGTGACACACTTTAATCACATTTTGGGTGTAATTCCGCATAAATGGGACGGTCATCGTCACTTGAGCGCGGTCTGGTAACACATGCTTGGGATTTTTATGAAATTTTTTGATGTAGCTAAAGATATAATCCCAACGACCACAATTTAAGCCAGCAGAGTGGTCACGGAGTTCATATAAAATTTCTTCGGTCTCAAAAGTCGCTAAAATCGTTTCAATAAGTACCGTTGCTTTAATTGTCCCGCGTGGGATATTCAATTCATCTTGTGCCAGATTGAATACATCATTCCACAACCGCGCTTCTAAATGGCTTTCGAGTTTTGGCAGATAAAAATAAGGTCCTGTGCCACGTTTGAGCAGTTCATGAGCGTTATGGAAAAAATACAAACCAAAGTCGAATAATCCACCGGGGATAGGCTGACCATCCACAATGAAATGTTTTTCGCTCAAATGCCATCCGCGTGGGCGCACCATCAGGGTTGCGGTTTGGTCATTGAGGCGATATTGCTTGCCTGTTTCGTTGGTATAGGTGATGGTACGGCGGACTGCATCGCGCAAATTAATTTGACCGTCTACCATATTGAACCATGTTGGGGCATTGGCATCTTCAAAATCTGCCATGAACACTTTTGCACCACTATTCAACGCATTGATAACCATTTTGCGGTCTGTCGGACCTGTAATTTCCACACGACGGTCTTGTAGGTCGGTTGGCACAGGCGCGACTTGCCACGCACTTTCGCGGATATGTTGGGTTTCTGGCAAAAAGTTTGGCATCTTGCCTTCATTCAACATCGCTTGGCGGTCTTTGCGCTTGTTGAGTAGCACATTCCGTTGCTCTGTGAATGCTCTGGCGAGTTTAGCGAGAAAACTCACCGCCTCGTCTGTTAGGATTTCGGCAAAGGCAGGGGTGATTTCTCCTGTTATCTTTGTTCCCTCCTCCATCATGTTATCCTTTCCTGTGTGACACTTGCTTGTGAATTTGTTTACAAGTGTCAGTATATGATAACTCTTCGTGAAAAACATCACAACAATAAATGAATATTAAGCCCTCTTTTCCGACACAGTGTACTAATCTAACGTCCGTTTAATTATGGAAACTGTTCCATCTCATATTGCCCTATATCTGTACGAAATGGTCTAAAAATGTTACGATATGGTTAAGTATGCTGACCACCGAAAGATTAGCCCAAATGGGACACCACTTACACCAAAAAATTTTTGATGGACATTTATTAAAACAATTGTTGATGTCGGGGTTGATGTGGCTAGACCATCATCAAGAACGGGTCAATTGGTTGAATGTATTTCCTGTGCCAGATGGTGATACGGGCAAAAATATGACCCTCACCCTCAAACAAGGTTACGAAGCCATCCGCCACAGCGAAGAAACTCATGCAGGGGTGTTATGCAAAACATTTGCACGCGGGGCATTATTGGGCGCACGCGGTAATTCTGGGGTGATTTTATCTCAATGGTTGGCTGGTTGGGCAGAAACCGTCGAATCATCCCCCACATTCGATTTAGCATTGCTGAATAAAGCCTTTGCCAACGGTACAAAACAAGCCTATGGGGTGGTGATGACACCCACCGAAGGCACCATTCTTACCGTTGCCAGAGAAGCATCGGAGGCACTCCAAAATTACGCCCAAAACGGCGATGATTGGGTGGTGGGGATGGAAATTTTTTATAATGCCGCCAAAGAATCCCTCGCAAAGACACCCGATTGGCTCCCCGTCCTCAAAACAGCAGGGAAGGTAGATTCTGGTGGGCAAGGATTAGTCTTTATTTTAGAGGGGATGGTCAAAGCCTTGCGTGGTGAGACCATCATTGCCCGTGATGAAGATGAAGATGTCCCGTTATGGGTAGGGGATGCTATTCCATCTGAGGATGAAGAAGGCTATGGTTATGATGTCCAATTTTTAATGCGTGGGCAGGGGATGGATTTGGGCATAATCCGCGAGGCGATGACCAATATTGGGTGGTCAGTGGTAGTGGCGGGAGATTCTAGCCTCATCAAAGTGCATATTCATGTGCATAATCCGGGTGAGCCACTAAGCTATGCCGTTTCACAATGTGATGCGTTAGATGATATTGTGGTCGAAAATATGCAACTGCAATATGAACGGCTTTATGGGGTTCAACCATTGCGGATTGTCCCGACTGATGGTGTGGCAGTGATTGCGGTTGCTAGTGGGCGTGGATGGCGTGATGCGTTTTATGATGCGGGTGCGGTTTGTGTGATAGAAGGGGGACAAACGATGAACCCCAGCATAGATGATTTTTTGAAAGTTATCAAAACTATCGAAAATCGTGATATTATCATTTTACCCAATAACAAAAATGTGTTTCTTGCGGCTCAACAAGCGGCTAAAGAGATGTTGAATGACCAAAAACAGGTAATAGTTATCAATACCCAGAGTATGCCACAGGGTATTTCTGCTATGCTAGGATATATTGATACCCGTAATGATGGCAAAATTACCACAATTGCTGATGCAATGATGGAATCTTTCACAGGTGTTATCACAGGAGAAATTACCACAGCCATTCATGCCAGCCAATTGCCGACTATCGTGGTGAATGAGGGTCAATGGATTGGCTTAATTGATGACCAATTGGTCGTTGCCGATGATACAGTAGAGGGTGTCATGAAGAAATTGCTTCGGGTGGCACAAGCAGATATACATGAATTGGTCACACTGCATTATGGTGTGGGATTATCATCAGAACACGCCCAAGAAGTGATGGCGATGATGCAAGCAGAGTATCCCGATTTACAATTTGAATTGGTTTATGGTGGACAAGTTTTATATCCTATCATTTTGAGCATTGAATAATGACAATTTATCTGGTGACTGATAGTGGCGCACAATTCGCCCAATCGTATTTTATAGAGCAAAATCGTATCCTCATCTTGCCTAATCGGTTAGAGATAGATGGCAAATTATATCGTGAGGGCATGGACATCACCGCAGAAGATGTTGTGAGACGTATGTCTAAATTAGGTGCAACGCCGATTGTTCACTCACCTACGGTAGATGATTATTTAGATTTACTTGGGCGATTATCTGTGATGGGCAAACCAATTGTGGTTATCACCAGCTCGCGCGAGATGTTTAGCAGTTGGACAAATGCACGGCTCGCTAAACAACAATTGGGAAATGAGAATATTCATATTGTAGATTCTCAAACCGTGTGCGGAGGGCAGGGGATGTTAGTCAAGGTGGCGATGCGTGCCATCTCCGAAAACAAACCAGTTCAAGAGGTGGTTCGGCTTGTTCGTGGTGCATCTGAGCGAATTTTTACACTGTATTATTCTGAGTCCTTTCAGCCCAAAGTGCATGACCAAATCATGGGGGCATCTCATGCCTTGTTGGGGATGATATTGAATGTCAAACCTTTTTTTGCGATTGAACACGGACGCTTATTGGCTGTCGAAAAAGTCCGTACGCGCTCACAAGCATTAGAACGTTTGGTTGAATTCGCTATAGAATTTACCGATATTGAAGATATACTTATTTCACAGCACAAAGTCGCTATCACAGAGCAAACGCGCCAACTTCAAGACCGCTTGGCGGCAGAGTTCCCCAAATACAAATTTCCCTATGCGTTGTATGGGGCAACATTAGCCAGTAAAATTGGCACAGAGGCGACAGGAATTGTTATTTTGGAACAAGAATTAGCCTTCACGAGGCATGATGATGAAGATAAACTTTTTGACTGATAGTGTATGCGATATTCCAGATGAGCTATTGCGCCAATATAATATCACCGTTGCACCAATATTTGTGAATTTTGGCGGAAAAAGTTTTGCGGATGATGGGATAGAACTCAAGCGTGATGAATTTTATCGGCGGTTGCGGACTTTAGAAGATTATCCGAAAACATCTGCTATGTCGCCAGAATTGGCACGCACCTATATTGACCGCGCTTATGCCGATTGTGACCATTTGTTTATTATCACCACCCCCAAAAATTTGAGTGGGATTTATAATTCGATGCGCTTGGGCATGTCTCATTTGCCCGCCGATAATGTGACGCTCATTGATAGTGGTCAATTAAGCATTGGGATGGGGTGGCAAGTCCTCATTGGGGCGCAAATCGCCCAACAGACGGGTGATGTTGAACTCACCAAACGGGCAATCATGAGCGCCCAACAACACCAGCATGTGTATTGTGTGGTCGGCTCGCTCGACTTTTTGCACCGTAGTGGTCGGGTGAGTTGGGCGATGGCGAATTTGGGTAATTTTTTGAATATCAAACCAGTGGTGAAATCTTTTGGGGGAGAGGTGAACCCACTCATGCGGGTGCGGACATTTAACCGCGCACTCGATAAATTATCGGAATTGGCGCATCAAAATGCCCCATACGATAAATTTGCCATTTTACATATTTTGAACGAAGAAGGTTTTCATGCCCTTCAAGACCGTTTAGCCGATATTTTGCCACCCGATACCATCGTTGGCACAGTTGGTCCCGCATTAGGGACACATGTCGGACCGGGGTCGGTTGGGTTTGCCGCCGTTAGCAAAGGATGGAAAGATGCCATCAGCACTTGAGATGTTGATAAAAGTCCTCAAATTAGAACAGGACAAAGGATATAAGAATAATGCTGTCATTGGTGGATTATCTGCT
>CALDGT010000522.1 GCA_937942935.1 uncultured Chloroflexota bacterium
AACGAGCGTGGTTCATATTGCGCTTGAGTTTCTTCACATAACAATTGTATAAAACTGTGCCTAATAAAAAGTGTGCGACTGCCGATAGTAACAAAAACAACGCCACAGATGCCCCAAATGGGATGCTGGGACCTTCTTGTAAGTTTTGTTCAAGGCTGAATGAGCCTTCACCGATGACCGCTTTCAAATATAGGGTACTGAGGGTGACGGTAAAATCATTACTCAGTGCAATCATGGCGATGCCTTGCACAAGGTGAAAAAATCCCATGATGAGATTAAAACGACGTAAATTCTTAAAAATAGTATCGGGAATAACCGATGATTGAGCGACAGACATATTTTCCTCTTTGTATGTTAAGATGATTGTCAGATGATGCTCAGTTCAAAATAAACTAAATTAGCACACTTACAGACATCACAATAAAATAGATATTCTACATTATACCCCTCAATAAAAAATATCCAAGCAATGCTCATAGAGGCTTAAACGGTTGTCTATCTGCTACTCATGCCCTAATTATCATTCTTTTAACTTAACAGGTTGGAGCAGTGATTTATCGAAGTTATCTAACCCATGCGCCAATAATTCATCATGCACCCGTTGGGCATCGGCGCGTAATTGAGCAATATCCACCTCACTGCACACATCGGGCAATTGCGATAACCATCGCTCGGCACGGCGGAGCATTTTAATTGCCCCGCGCCAATTGCCCTGCTCAATCTGATAATACCCCACCCCAACTTGCAAAATCGCTTTGTATAACATGCGAATCGGCGCATCAGTATTCGCCCAGAGTGCCTCAAAAATATCGTGTTGGGCATAATATTCGCCCGCATTGAATGTGACAATGCCATTCAAGGCTTCGTCTGATAGTGGGTCATTACAATCCATGTTGTATCCCTTCATGATATGATTATGGGCGGATATACATTTCACTAATCCGCCCTACAATCGTTATTCATCTTCACCAATCACAGGCAATTCTCGGCAAGTGCTGGTGACGGTGACAATTTCACCAAAAACCCACCCCGTTAATGCTTCATATTGCACCTGCCACCATGTTGAATCGGGGTTACGACCAATCCCAAAAACGGTTGTCTCAAATGGGATACTCACCAAAATACGCCCATCCGTGGTGGGGGTCTCGCGCAGATTGACATTGAAATTCATAATCACCAAACATGGAATTTGTGATGTTGGCACAGGGATAGTCGGCGTAGCAGTCGCATTTAGATTTGGTGTGGCGGTGGGTGTGACCAGAAATGTCGAAAGTGGGACCGGTGTCGCCAAGACAATCGGCGTGCGTGTGATGGTGGCTGTGGCTGTCGGGCGAGTGGGAGTTTCGGTTGGAACGGGTGTTACCGTAGCCGATTGTGATGTGGGGGTGGTCGTAGAAGTGCTAGTGAGTGCCAAAATTGCACGTTCTGTCTGGATGGCTGGCGCGGGTGTCCGATTGACTGCCCCTCCCCCTTGTTCAAGTTGTTCTAAAAATCCAGAAAAATCGCGGTCTAGGGATAAGCGTACAAAAAATCCCATAGACCCAATTGCGGCGGTGGCTTGATTTGGTTCAATCCGTCCTTCGGCGGCAAGTTGCTTAAAATATCCTGTCATCGTATCGGTTAAATTAGTCACCACCACATCTACATCACCCCCATTATCATTAATCAATTGACGGAGGGTCGTCCCAGAATTGAGTCGCTCCAAAATCAATTCCTCAGACAATCCGCCTGTTTCTTGCGAGATAATATCTAAAATATCTCCAAAAATTAGCTCACCCAATTCTTCAAATGTTTGGGTCGCGCCTGCGGTTGGGGTTGGCATCGTGGCTAATTCGGTTTGCAATTCAATTCTGGCGATATTAAACGTGATAAGGGTCATGATGAGTAATAATATACCTGTCCCCATACCCAACATCCCACGCGATTGTTTGAGCCGTTCTGGTCGGCGCAATTCGAGCAAGGTGATAAAAATCCCACCAACCACCCCACCAATCCCCAAAATGGCGCTCGAAATCTCAATGAGTCCAAATTGTGTGTTCTCTTGGTTATCATTCACCACCGCCACAAGGGGCAGTAGTGCCACCATAAACACAAGGATGAGGTCAAAAAAAGTGATTTTGGGATGCTTGCGGAATGCCCGAATGAGGCTCATCAATCCGTAAAGGATGGCGAAAAATCCCGCGAGCAGGATGAGGGACAGGTTGCTGGCAATCATGGTTCTGGGGTGCTTTCTGGCGTATCGAATCGCGCCAACATGCCATTCAAACTGCTATTCACGCCTAGTCGCACTATAGCGGGCATACCTGCAATCGCAAAAGAGGCGGCATTTTCGTCCATTTGACCATTTCGTGCCATATCTTGAACGCCTCGTGTCATAATATCGGTGATTTGCGTGATGGCTATTTCTAAATCGCCACCATGTTCGCTGATGAGCGCTGCCACACTCGCACCACCATCTAATAAAATGGTCACATCTTCGGCGGGCAAGCCTGTTTGTTGTGCGATGGCAAGTGCCACATCATCTAAAATTTGACGAGCAATTTCGCGTGTGGTTGGGGTGGCTTGGATGACAGGTTGTGTCTCCTCGTTCAAATTTTCGCGCAAATCGTTTCGTGCTTCGATGAGGGTTAATGCGATAGTGAGTGCAAATAAAATAATGCCTGTTATCC
>CALDGT010000523.1 GCA_937942935.1 uncultured Chloroflexota bacterium
GAAATAAAATGATTATCTCCTATTGTACGCGGGATTTTGAAATTATGCTGAAAGGATACATAACAACAGTTTGGGTATTGCTCAATTGGTCTTATACACTTGTTGCATAAAAAGAAAAATTGGTCTATACTGTTTTTATCACAATATATCACGGAGGAGATGTGGATATGCAAAAGATTACCCCTTGTTTATGGTTTGATACACATGCCGAAGAAGCGATGAATCGCATGGTTGCCACCTTCAACAATTCTAAAGTGACCATGATTAGCCGATACCCCGATGCGCCATTAGAAGATATCCCTATGAAAGATATGGCTGGCAAAGTCTTAACCGAAATTTTTGAGATAGATGGGTATCAACTCATGGCATTAGATGGCGGACCCAACTTCAAATTTACCCCCGCGATTTCACTTTTTGTCAATTGTGCCACCGCAGAAGAAGCAGATACCCTTTGGGCGACATTTTCGGATGGTGCGACAGAACTGATGCCGTTTCAAGCCTATCCATTTAGCGAAAAATTTGGCTGGTTAATGGATAAATATGGGTTGGGGTGGCAAATTAATCTTGGCGCACGTCCACAAAAAATCACCCCATATTTGTTGTTTGTTGGTGAGCAATGTGGCAAGGCAGAAGAAGCCATCAACTTTTATACATCCCTATTTGAAAATTCGGGTGTTGACCATATCATGCGCCACGATGCAAGTGATGCAGGAGAAAAAGAGGGGACACTTAAACAAGCCTTATTCCGCCTGAATAATCAAGAATTCCGTGCGATGGATAGCGCTTTTGACCATCAATTTACGTTTACCGAAGCCATTTCATTTGAAGTCTCATGCGATACTCAAGCCGAAGTTGACCATTTTTGGAATAATCTATCGGCACATCCCGAAGCTGAACAATGTGGCTGGTTAAAAGATAAATATGGGGTGTCGTGGCAAATTGTCCCTAAAATTTTGGGCGAATTGATGAGCGACCCCGACCCCATCAAATCGCGCCGTGTGATGGAAGCCATGCTCAAGATGAAAAAGTTTGATATTGAGGGCTTAAAGCAAGCCTATAACGGCTGATGGAGTAAAAACAATGACCCGTGTAACTCCTGTTTTGAGCAAATTAACCCCGATGATTCCCGCAGGAAAAGATATGAAAGCCACCGTTGCGTTCTATGTGGAAAAGTTGGGTTTTGCGGTCACATTTCAGAATGATGATATGGTGATTATCCAGCGCAGTGATATTGAAATCATGTTGGCGAACAGTGATGACCCACACACGGCATCACAAATCAGTTTTCGGATTCAAGTATCTGATGTGGATGGGTTATACGCAGAATACTATGCCCAAGGCATTAAGCCATTTCATGTGAATGATGGTGCAGGATTAGGGACGGTCAAAACGATGCCGTGGGGAACGCGCGAATTTCCTGTGCGCGATTTGGCGGGGGTCTGCATCACATTTTATCAGCGGGTATCGTGAATCAGGGTGGGTGAGGTATGGTTGCCTCGCCCACCATCACGAAATCCGGATAATTATGATACGATAGGGATATAATCAGAGGCAAGTAGGGGTGATGCAATGCCAGCAATTGATGAATGCCAGCCACAAATGATTCGTGCATTGGCAAAAGAGGGGTGGTTAGTTACACATCAACCGTTTGCAATTCGGATTAGCAAAACTGAGGGTGTTTATGCCGATTTGCGACTTCAACATCACCAATATCAACAAACGATTATTGTTGTTGAGGTGAAATGTTTTCCTGAAACACGCTCTCTTTTAGATGAGTTTTATCATGCTGTTGGGCAATATTTATTCTACCGCCAAGTATTGGCTCAAAAGAATATAAATATACCGCTTTTTTTGGCTATTCCAACACATGCTTATGAAAAATTATCCAATAGACCTATCATGGCGAGTGTTATCAATGAAATTCATGTTAAAATAGTAGTAGTTGATTTAGATGATGAGGAAATTGTTTTATGGATACCCTAACCCAAATCCTAAAAGAAGAAGTGAGTGCCTATGCAGGCAATGGGCGGGGGGCAAATATTCTTTTATTCCCCATTTTGGATGATGAGCATCATACCTATGCGGTAAACGCGGTGGATTATCCCACGCGGGAAGATGTAGCAATGGTGATGATTTTAGTGCGTATTGTGGGGGATAAGGTTGTCATTGAAGAAGATACAACTGATAAAAAATTAGTGGATGCGTTATTAAGACGCGGAATCTCGCGCCAGCAAATCATTTTAGCTTATGCGGACGAGCCTTTACCTGATGCTGAAAAATATATCTTAGACCCACAATAAATAAAAATACTTGATTCACAGTCCTCAAAATGGATATCAGTGTAATGGCTGACTAGCGCCTTGCGCGTATGTCAGCCA
>CALDGT010000524.1 GCA_937942935.1 uncultured Chloroflexota bacterium
TGATTTATTTATTAAAACCAACCTCCCCCCTAACTCCCCCCTCGGTTTAGGAGAGGGGACTTCAAACCCGTTAGAAGAAGCGGTTTTCTCCCCCTCTCCAATTTTGGAGAGGGGGCAGGGGGGTGAGGTCAAAAAGTTATAATCTATTCCCCAACCACCGTCATGCGCCCGTTTTCGCCATACCCGACCTCTAAAATAGCCCGTTTGGGGTCGTATAATTCGGCTAAAATGGCATTGACCATGTTAGGGATGTCCATTTGTGGGGCTAAATCCAATGCTCGACAGAACACATCATTTCCCCATTCGGCTTTTAATGTCTTGACCAAGCCTGTTAATCCGCCCACCAGCGCATTATCGCCTGCGCCGTGTGTCATGCCAAATGACCCGTCTAATTGAGTCACCGTCATGAACACCCCCGCGCCATTCGGCACAGTTGTGAGGCTATTCTTCAGATGTTTGGCGGTCAAAAATACTTGCTTCACAAAAGCGCGTTGGTCGCCATGCCATCCGTCATACGTTGGCGCGAGTGCGATAAATGCGCCGATTTGTCCGTGTGGGTTTTTGATGTGGTCAATGGCACTCATCAACGAGTCTTCTGTATCATCTGGGATGACCGCGTGAGGATGTGATGGTGATTTGCCATCCATAAACACCGCTTGTCGCGCACCCGTAATTGCCACTTTGATGCCACGCGCCTTTAATTCATTCGCCAATTGTGTTGTGCGCCCTGTGCCATCGCTCAAAATCAGGCAGATAGTGCCTTCTGGCAATGACCATTCACGCATATCAGGGGCAGGCAACCATTTGGTACGGGCGACCATGCGCCCAATCCCGCCCATGTCGTCCGATTCATCCGCAGGGTGCGCCCCGTTGTTCTCGACAAGCGAGGCGCTAAATGCTTTTGGGGAGGTCGTGCCTCCGTTTGTTGTTACAGATTGCGCCATATAATCCACAATCTCGCCGAGTGTTCGCAATTGCCCTAGCTCATCTGGTTTGAGTTGCGGTAAATCTGGGAATTCGTTTCGCATTGCGCCAAGAATTTCCACGCGCTTGATGCTATCAATGCCTAAATCGGCTTCCATATCCATTGATAAATCTAAAATATCCAACGGATAACCGGTCTTTTTGCTGACGATAGACATCATCACAGCAGATAATTTCGATAAATCCAAACCGCCAGATGTTGGGGCGGGTGTGGATGCGACCACAGGCGCGGGTGTATGCGTGCCATTGGCGCCGTTGACAGGGGTAGATGTGACGACAGGTGCGGATGATGATGACCCACCAACCGATTGCGCCATGTAATCCACAATTTCGCCGAGTGTTCGCAATTGCCCAAGTTCATCAGGCTTGAGTTGCGGTAAATCTGGGAATTCGTTTCGCATTGCGCCAAGAATTTCCACGC
>CALDGT010000525.1 GCA_937942935.1 uncultured Chloroflexota bacterium
AAATAGTCGTGTTAATCGCAAAAAACCACGGGAAAAAGCGTGTAAGGGTATATAAATTAATACCATAGAGTGATAACCCCAAAATCCCGCCACCAATAATCCCAACCAATAGCCCCCAACGATGAATCACTATCGTGATGACGAGCGCAAAGACCAATGATAAGGCAAAATGCACAATAACACCGATAATTAATGCGGTGCTATCGGTGCTAACTAGCACATCACTACCCATGACTAATGATGCGATATAGCGCAACAACAAGGATGGGCTAATGGATTGAACAAATAAAATATTCAATATCAAAAAAACTATTCCGCCAATAAATCCCGCCAATAAGACGGCTCGCCATGTCACATTTTTTTGAATAGATGCAATCATTTTAGGTTTCCTCTGATAGGTGAGTCGGGTTCTGGTTTTGATGATGACCTAAACACTAAAATTATCAATAAAATACTAGGAATGAGAGGCATCCAGCACCATGCAGAAAATAAGATAAAATACGGCAGAATACCTGCATCTTTGGCAATACCATCTGAATTCACACACCGAAATGTCAATAATACCCCTCCACGCTGGGCGCTTTGTTGATTCACCTGTACCGTCTCAGCACCGGGGCAAATCAACGGGTCAAGTGCAGTTGTCACACTTGGCACTAAAAATGGCACAAATGCCGATGCAAATCCTATAATAAAAGCGAAAATGGTTAACCAAAATAACAATCTTTTCATAGGCATACCCGTTATATAAATTCCAATCTAACTCTGATAATAACGTTATTTGCGAATTATGCAATTCAAAATCAGCTATCTTATTAGAACTCTGTTTGAAGTTATGATAACTGCTTGACAATCAGAGGATAAAAACAGGAAAATAAAAACGGACTGTATTCCGTTTTTAATGTGAGGCTATGAATAAAGATGTTCAAATTTCAGATGACCCATATCGCCGATGGGTTTGCACAAAATGTACCGTTTCAACATTTTTCAGCAGACACATTTCCTTATGTTCACCCCATCCATTGGTTACACTCGCATTTTGCTGTCGGTGGATGGAGTCCATTGCAACGCCTTAGTGGGATGTTAACCGCCCACATGACCCATATTGCGCCACGCAACGGTTTTACATGGCATCCTCATCGCGGACTCGAAATTTATACATGGATGTTAGAAGGAAAACTGTATCATGAAGATACCACTGGCGGTAAAGGTGTCTTGGAACCGGGCGATTTTCAGCGCATGTTTTCTGGAGATTATATCGAACATCAAGAACTCAATCCTTGGGATGAACCAGCGCGTGTCATTCAAATTTGGTTTGTCGCCTCACGTCATTATCAAGGTCTGCCACCCCACTATCAACAACTCGGCAAAGGTCAATTACCTAAACGCCGTATTGACGATGCCGATGTATATAGCCTAATTGGGGATGATTCGCCGATGGATTCTCATATTGAAGGTCGGTTAACCGCGACATTTGTCCCACAAAATGGCAAAACAACTGTCGAAACACCTCAATTTGGCGAAAGTTTATTTTTATATGTCACAGATGGGTCTGGGACTGTTCATTATGATGGTCAAGATATTCAACTGAATCAATATGACGTGATTTTAGCCCGCCCCGACATGAATATTAGCACCATTGAAGGCACATCTAAAACAGAATTATCGTTTTTGAACTTTTATCTGCCAACATTTGTCTATTAATCGAAACAGTGGTATAAATTTTGGTAATGCTGTATCTTCTAATGTGTAAAATATCCCTATTCACCACACTTGATTAGAAGGTGATTCGCATGAAATCCAAATTTGAACCATTTTCACTTGCAGAAATTAAACCCGATGGTTGGATATTGAACCAACTATATCGTGATTTAGAGAATGGCTTTGCCAGTCGGTTAGATAGTTTAACCGAGCGTGCAAATCACGATTTATTTACCCATCGTATCGCTTCATCACAAGACCAATTGGCTTGGTGGGATAGCGAAACACGCGGGAATTGGTTATGGGGATATGTTATGATGGCACACCTCGCCAATCACCCCGACCATATCGCCCGTGTTCAAAAATTGATGGAAGACTTGCTCAATACGCAAGATGATGATGGTTATATCGGCATTTATGCCCCACAATGGCGTTACCGACACCCATCAGGCGAAAATGGTGAATTATGGGGGCAGAGTCGGGCATTATTGCCCATGCTGGCATATTATGAGTTCACACAGGATGAACGATATTTACAAGCCGTTGAGCGTGCCGTTCATCTGACGATGAGCCACTACAACAAAAATCACCCAATTTTTCAAAAAACGGATGATTTATCGGTCAATATCACAGGTCTAACACATGGATTATGTTATATGGATGTGGTGGAGTGGTTATATCGTCTCACCCAAAACCCATCTTATCGTGAATTTGCCATTTGGTTACTCGAAGATTTTAACCAAATGGCAATCCCATTCGCCAATGACGATTTAAGCATCGCAA
>CALDGT010000526.1 GCA_937942935.1 uncultured Chloroflexota bacterium
TGTCTCTGCTCGGCGCTTTGCGTTGCGTTTTCCAATCCATCACCCAAAAATCACCGTTGGGCGCTTGTGCGATGAGGTCGTATTTGGCAATCACCCGATACCCCTCTAATGGCACAGATAGCGTAATTTCGGCTTCGGTCATTTTTGGCGGGTGATAGGGCATGGTTGCGCGGGTAAAATTGCCCCACCAGCGCGATATATCCTCATCCATGCGGGTGTTTTGGATGACAGCCACAGGCACACCGCTAAAATATTGATGCAACAACCGATGAAACGCATCACCACGGCGGGCATGAGCCTCGCGTTCTAATTGGGGTTCTGTCTCGATGCTCGGATAATGCAGGTGTTGAATATGGCGCAATTCAAATCGGCGCGGACAATCGGCATAATCTTGGAGGTTGGTCTGGCTAAATTGAAATTGGAGGGGTAGGCTCATGAGCTAAATCCTTTGTGTTATGGTATTGATTATAGCACAAGGCTCAAAGCATTCGCTGATTGGAAGCCCTGTAAATAAATGCGGTGTTTAACAGGTGGCTGACATACGCCCTAACGGGCTAGGTTGTGTTGACATTTTAACGTAACCAGATAAGTATGCTGACAAAATGAAGAAAGCCGAGAAAAGATGTTGCCAGTTTATCAAAACGAGAAAAAACTCGTCTAAAATGCTTCATCTTGTTAATACAACATTCAACTAAATGCCGTTCTCGATATAACCACTCATCATAATCGCGTGGTTCATTCTCGCGTGGATGGGATGGAATAACAACTTCTATCCCATTCTCAATGATTTGGGCAACAAAAGCAAAAGACGAATAGCTTCTATCACTAATAAGTCGCTCAAATTTTAACCCTGCAATTAAATCAGGTGCTTTTAGGATGTCGTGACGCTGACCTGCCGTTAATCGTATCCGCTTGGAGTAGCCCAAGCCATCTACCAGTAAATGAATCTTGGTGCTAAACCCACCGCGACTACGACCTAAGCATTGCTCTGCTTGTCCACCGTTTTTTTAATGCCCCTGCCGCGCAGGGATGTGCGCAGACAGGATAGTTAAGAATTAAGAAATTGCACCTTAACAACTGAATAAAAGATATAGCATGGTTAATGTGTCAACAAAAAATAATAACCGAGCCATATCTATGAATCCATTATACCAAGCCTTAAACGATTTCTTGATGCACATTCTACTATGGAAATGGTCAGTCGAGACCCGACAGCGCTTTTTGTTACTCATTATGGGTGTTATTCTGGCAAAAAGTACCCGTCCGAGCCAAATGGCAAAGACATTGTGCCAGTATGGAATCAGCGATGCCCAAGAAAGTAGTGTCCAACGCCAACTCAGACGCATCTTCAATGATGACCATTTTAACGACAAAAGCACCTATCACCCATTCATCCAAACTCTGCTTGGTCAATACAAGTCCTCTGAAATGGTGTGTATCATTGATGCGACCACCCATACCGACCAATTTCTACTCTTAATGGTCGCTATCTACTATCGTGGTAGAGCCATCCCGTTGGTGTGGGACATGTGGGAAGCCAATGTCCCACTCAAAGGGGCGCGATTTTGGGAGCGGGTAAGACAATTAATTCAGTGTGCCGCCACCCTTATCCCACCAGAAACGCGCGTCATTTGGTTGGCTGACCGTGCTTTTGGCACACCTCAATTCACTGATTTGCTAATACCCTATGGCTGGCATTTTGTGGCGCGGGTGCAAGGGCAAACCCGTTTTGCAGACCGTATGGGGCATGAAGCGCGAATTGACCAATTAGCACAAGCAAAAGCACGCTTTAAGGGGCATGGTCGTGTTTTCAAGTCGGCGGGTTGGCGTGATTTGGGGGTGGTGGTATGGCGCAGTCGTCATCATCGCCAATTATTGTGTTTAGTCAGCAATTTAGATGCAGAATATGACTTAGTGACTCTTTATCCCCAACGGTTTGTCATTGAATGTCTATTCCGTGATTACAAATCACATGGTTGGCATTGGGAACACAGTCAGGTTCGTGACATGAAGCATGTTGCTTGTTTGTTAGTGGCGATGGCATTTGCCACCAGTTTATGCCTCTTAGCAGGCACACAAGTAGCTCAGGAGTGGTTAGACAAACCCGCTTCAGGCAAGCGACTCACCTTACCATCTGAAGCGAGGTGTAGTTTTTTCCAACACGGTTTAACACGCTTATTGGCATGGGCATGTCATCATATGAAGCGCCCACTGGCATGGTGTTTACAGGGTTGGGATAGATACAATTGGCAACAGATTTTACAACGACATCATCTCTACCCAACCATCTTTGGTAGAAGGAAGGATTCACATTCAGTTGTTAAGGTACGTCCCCCTTAATTCTCCTGTCCGCCCATGAACCACGTCGTGGAGAGGGGGTTGGGTAGAAGCCTTATCTTAATGGTATTGGGACTTGAGCATCAGGCGGAAATAGTCGGACAAGCCTTCTTGCTGGATGATTACATAGGCGATTTGGAGATACTTCACCAACTCCAAACGCTGTGGTCAAAACACACACAGACAAAGGTAATACGGTTGATGCCATACCTGACATTTCGATGATATACGTATGACCTATATCAATTATTTTTCGATACTCATTCCCACTATAATGATATAAGTATGGTGTGTATAAAATCAGGATAGTACAATGGAAAGCAATGAGTATGAAGTCAAATGGCATATTGAAAATAAGGTGGCTATCTTCAATCAATATCAAGAAGCAACCATCCAAAATACTCAAAATATGATAAATGCCGCCAATCAGCTCATCAATTCATCCCCTCAAGATAAAGTGCCGATTATCATCAATGTATCGGGGATGACAGGGAGTCGTGCCAACATCAAAGATATTTCAAGAGAATTTCGGGAAAGGCGTTCTGAAAAATGGGGATTCACCATCGTCATTGGCGCAAATAGAGCTGTCAAATTTTTGGCACGCATTTTCTTTGAATTAGCCAAAATCGAAATTCGCTTTGCAAGTGACTTAGATGAGGCAATGCAAATTTTATATCGGATTTATCCCAATTTATTAGATTCATCTGGACAATAGGCAATAAACCATAAAAACCAAATTGGAGGGATTATAAAATGATAGCAAACGAATATTATTCTATAGAGTGGCTCATTGAAAATGAAGTTATCCATGTTATTCAGCTTAAACATTGGACATTAGAGGTGGCGGGGTGGATGGTGAGAGATGCAAGCATCCTGATGGATTCGACCAATAAAGAGAAAGTCCCGATTATTGTAGATGGCAGTCGTGTTCCCCCTTTTATGTACAATATCATTGATGCCAATAGGATGTTCAGGGCGAATAAATCAGATAAATGGGGGTTCACCATCGTCGTCGGCGAAAAGAATTTTACGCAATTTGTGGCACAAACGATGTTGCAATTGGCGCGGATTGAATTACGCTTTACAGGGAGTCTGGATGAGGCGCTCAATGTCTTGTATCGCATTTATCCCAACCTACCTCATGCCTCTGGTGAATAACAAGGCGGGTTTATGTGAGGAATAAATTTTTTCTTGGTCTTTTATCTGCTATAATAGTCACTTTATAGCAGATACAAAGTAAGGAAATTTCGATGACTTATTTTTGGCATGGTGACAAAGCCAACATCACCCAAGACCAAGCGGGTATTAGCACCTGCATCGCCAATTTAGACCAACCCTTGTATGTATTAGATGTAGATGGATACATCGGCTTCACCAACACAGGCGATATATCCACCAAAAGCGCGACTTATCCCGTCCTTGCTATCATCCCCCCCACCCCTGCCGATAGCTTAGGGTCGGCAGTATTTCGGCATGTATATGGGGTCAAATATGCGTATATGGCTGGAGCGATGGCAAATGGCATCGCCTCTGCGGATATGGTCATCGCGCTCGGACAGGCGGGCATGTTGGGGTCGTTTGGCGCGGCGGGACTCGTGCCAGCACGCATCGAAGAAGCGATTCATAAAATTAAAACCGCATTGCCCAATCATCCGTATGCGTTTAACCTCATCCATAGCCCTAGCGAAATGGCAATCGAACAACGCGCCGTAGATTTGTTTTTGGGGCATCATATCACCACAGTCGAGGCATCTGCCTTTTTAGAAGTCACCCCAACCATCACCTACTATCGGGTAGCGGGATTAACCCAAGCACCAGACGGGACAATCATCCCACAAAACCGCGTGATTGCCAAAATATCGCGTAAAGAGGTGGCAGAAGGATTTATGTCGCCACCACCCGCGAATTTTGTGGCAGATTTATTGGCGCAAGGCAAAATTACCCCACAACAAGCAGAATGGGCGCAATATATCCCCATGGCAGATGACATCACTTGCGAGGCGGATAGTGGCGGACACACCGATAACCGCCCTCTTTCGGCACTCGTGCCTGTGATATTAGAACTGCGTGACCAATTGCAAGCCAAATATAATTATGCGACACCCCTCCGTGTGGGGGCTGGCGGGGGAATCGGCACGCCATCTGCGGCGCTCGCCGCTTATATGATGGGCGCGGCGTATGTGGTGACTGGCTCGGTGAATCAGAGTTGCATTGAAGCGGGCGCATCCGAACACACCAAACGGTTGCTCGCACAAGCCGATATGACCGATGTGATGATGGCACCCGCCGCCGATATGTTCGAGATGGGTGTAAAGTTGCAAGTGCTTAAAAAAGGGACATTATTCCCGCTACGGGCGCAAAAGTTATATGATTTGTATCGGGAATATGAGAGCATCGAAGCCATCCCCGCCGATGAACGCGCCAAAGTAGAAAAGACCATTTTCCGCCGTAATTTGGATGTGGTGTGGGCGGATACAGTATCTTATTTTGAAAGCCGCGACCCAGAACAAATTCATCGCGCTAATGCCAATCCAAAGGCGAAAACGGCGCTCATTTTCCGTTGGTATTTTGGCTTAT
>CALDGT010000527.1 GCA_937942935.1 uncultured Chloroflexota bacterium
CTGACCAAATTCGTCAATCACCAACAGGGCAGGGCGTTTTTGCCTCTTGCCTACCCAATCTTTGAAATCTTCGATGATGAAGTTTAGAAAGCGCCGTGAAGTATCTCCCATCGCGGCTGTCCTGAGCGAAAAAACTGCGCCATTCACTTCATCCAAACTGAACCCGTTTGGGGATAGATAGTCGGCAAAATCCCATATCAGACCATCCGCCCGTACTCGTAATCCGTCAAACCATTTTTCGTAACGGTCAATGGCACGCGATTTTTGCACATCCTTGCGGTAACAATACCTCAACCACGAGAGAGATAACCGTTCATCCAACTCATGCAAACTGCGCGGTGTGCCTTTGGGTGCGAGACACACAAGATTTAATAACGCACGATTGACATTGGCATAAAATTCACCATCACCAGATTGCTCTTCGATGTTGAACATGGATGTGAGGCGTTGTTTAATGGCTTCGGGCGTGCCAACAAACCCGTTGTAAATACTACCTTTGGTCGGTGTCCCCATCTGAAAAATCGGGATGGTCACTCCCCGTTTTTGTTGGAATAAATCACGCACACTATGAGCAAAATCCAGTTCACCTTTGCCATCCACGATGAACACATCACGGTCGGTTTTGGATAGTACCTCTGAGATGATATGCTTAATCGCTTCAGACTTGCCACTTCCGGGTGCGCCAATGAGCAGGATGTGCTGATTGAGAAATAATTCATCTGCCCATAGATAATTTTGGTGAATGTGAAAGCTATCTGGCACACTTTTACGCACATCCTGAGTCACCACCATCCCCATTTCGATATGTGGTTTGTCTGTGGGATGGATGGCTAAACGCGCATTAACACGATTTTCACGGCGTTTTTCATACCACCTTTCGCGGATACTGAGGCTACTATCCCATGTGACTTGATACAGATACCAGTCATTGAGCCATATCAATCCCTGAATGGCGAGTGATGCTATCCCGCCTAATGGGACGGAATACAGAAGCCAATAGTGCCAGAGTGTGATGCGACTAAAAATCAGGATGCCAATCCAAATAACCCCTAAACCAGATAAATAAATCTGCCAATGTCGGGTATACCACTCTTTTTTGGCATGGATGAAAATACCGACCACTCCCCCAACCCCAAACACGACCCAAAAACATATCCCAACACACCCATAAACCAGAATCCGCTCGCCCCACTGACGGCGCAACAACAAATGCTCATGGGACATGCTCAAAGGTCAATGCCACCACTTTGTCACGGAGTTGGGTTTGCTGGGGTGCTGGCAAGTCATCCAAAAGGGTGTTTATCGTCCGTTGGATGGATTGCTGGATGGCGGGTGTCTCGCAGTAATAACGGGTTTGGGTGTATTGGGTCGTATAGAGATACCCCTGCAAAATGGTTTTGAGTTTGCTTGGTCGTTTGTAGGCTTTTTCGACCTCAATGGCGATGATGTTCTCCCCCATTATCATCACCCCGTCTGGACGGTGGGTTTTGGGGGCATGGGGATGAGTTTGTGCGACCAGTTTTTCGTGTTGCATCAATGCCCGTTCCGAAATCCATTGGATGACCTGCCTGTTTTGGTATGTTTCTCGCTCCAAATGCAACCGCACTTTATTCACACCGTCATGATGGGTTAAATGCGCCACATCCGAAAATCCGGGTGTGCGCGGTGAGAAGGGCAGGTTGGTGGCACGAATCCCCTGCGCGGTCAAGAATACATGACTCCCCCGCCGTAGCTGATATGCCGTCCGCACGAGTCCTTCATGCTTCCATCTGTGGATGGTATCGCGCAAAAAATGCTTGCCAATGGGCGCTAATCCGTATTTTTGTCGGTCGAACTGTATCACATCCGCTAATTCTCTCACATTTACAATGAACTGTTCCCCTATCCAATTCAGTAGTCGTAAGTCGCGTTCTGTTACTTTCATTGATTCATTCTAACGCACTGTCTTTGAGTCGCGTAGCGACAGCCACCCACACCCGACTTGCAGACCATACCACCGAGACGTTGCGGGGGTGTGGTCTGCAAGCAAGCTACGACTTGAGGATGGGGGTGGCTTGATAAAATTGGTCTACTCACGCCCGTTTTTAGCCCTGCACCCTATCCCCTATGAATCGGGAAAATAGGCATGACGAACCAACCATTCTATAGCCCTACGGGCTTGAAGGGTTTTCCCCAAACGGTGCATCCTTCCCTCCCTTGCGCTTCCCTTCTGCTCCTGACTGCCTAAGCGAAGCTGGCGCTTCGTGATTTTTATGTCTCACAAAGCGTTTGCTCCCTCGCTTGAGGTGTCTTAGGCATAACTTTTGGTCATGCTTAGGCAAAGTGTCCTCTGCCAACAGTTGTCTATCCCATCGGTCGCTTGGTCGGTCGGCTCTTCTCCATACGCCAGAAGAGAGGCGTTCCATTCACCCTATTTTCACGGATGAACACGCTTATCTCATCACACCGAAAAGGTTGGATACAACCGCCAAATTACCCCATGATAGCTACCACGCCACCAACCAAGACAGGTATCATGATGCCACGATACGATGCTATCTACCACGATACCAAGCAACCATGCCACCACGATACCAGTAGGGATGTTGTAGTGGACGATTAGCAAAGCGTATATCGTCCAACGACTATTTGTTCAACGCTTGCAAAACCAATCCCAACAGGCTGTCTTTCCCGCGCTTGTTGAAATCATCTATGACGAAATTGATGGCGATTCTGGCGATTTCGTTCTCGGTGGTGCGGATGCCTTGCATGTGCAGGGTATGGATGATATTGGCAAGGGAGCGTTTTTCACTCGCTGTAAAGCGGTGAGTTGCCGCCTCTTTGCCAAATTCTTTGACGGCTTTGCGGATGTGTTCAATGATGTCATCTGGTATCGTGGTGGCTTGGTATCGTGATACCGTGTTCTCTGCTGGCGGGGGAGTTGGATTAGAAAACACAGGGACAGCCTCTTTGGGAGGAGGGGTGAAAAATGGGCTATCTGCTAATCCGTTTTTGCGTGTCATTGGCGTGATATGACTTCTTGTACAAGGGATGCGTAGGCTTTTGCGCCTGTGCTGGTGGGTGCAAAGTCAAAAATATGGGTATGATGCGAATGGGCTTCTTCAAGCCTGACATTCTTGGGGATGGTTGTCTGAAAGACCACCTCACCAAAATAACCCCGTAACTGCTTTTCGACATCTCTGGAGACGATGGTATCTTCACAGAAGGTACATAGCACACCATACACCTTCAAATCGGGATTGAGGCGGGTTTGTTTGACCATGCTAATCGTCTCTTGCAGTTGGTCGAGTCCTGTGAGGGCGAAATAGGCAGTTGAGACGGGGATGAGGATACCGTCGCTGGCGGTGAACGAGTTCATGGTGAGTAACCCCAATGAAGGCGGGTTGTCTATGATGATGTAATCGAAGGCGTTGCGCGTTTCGTCTATGGCTTGCTTGAGTCTGGCACTGCGGTTATCCAATGCCTGCGCCAGTTCTAAATCCGCACTCGACAGGCGCAAATGAGATGGTACAAGTGATAAATTCTGGACAGGGGTGGCTTGCACCACCGACATAATCGGGGCGAATTTCAAGATGACTTGATACAGCGTTTTTTCGAGGTCAATTTCCACATCAGGATGGATGAACACTTGGGTGGTGTTGGTTTGGGGGTCAGCATCTATGAGCAACACTTTATACCCCTGCAATGCCAAACCAGAGGCGAGGTTAATGGCGGTGGTGGTCTTGGCGACCCCACCTTTCTGATTGGCAACCGAAATCACCATAATTACCCCTTATTCTTGATATATTCATTGGCGATGAGTCTGAGTAAGGATGAGATAGATACCCCGCGTTGCTCTGCCAATTGGCGCAAGCGCGTTTTGAGTGAAGTGGGGACATGCACTTTGATATAGGTTTTGGTGGGTACGGATTGGGTCATAAGTGGGTACTAAATATGAAAACAGATTCGTAAAGCGATGTCAATACACCAAAAGCATCTCGCGTAGTTCGGTGATAGTCTCAGTAAAATCGCCACGTTGACCATGCGATTCGCGCCATTTCATCCAGAAATCAATGATTGACCCGCCACCACAACCTGCAAAACATGACCAATAATTTTGCTGGATATTCACCCCAAATGAACGGATATGGTCATCGTGAAACGGGCATAATCCG
>CALDGT010000528.1 GCA_937942935.1 uncultured Chloroflexota bacterium
TTTATTTCTGATAAGGAGCGACATTCCCCTATGCGTCACACAATTCGGCTCATCGCGTTATTACTTTTCGCCATCGGATTTTTGACCATTCCAACGGCATCGGCACAATCAGAGTTTGATACCCTGCCCTACGACATCGGAAGCCCTACCCTAACCGAGATTTTCATCAATCCCACCACAGGGGATGATGCCAATGATGGGGCAACCCCAGAAACAGCATTGCAATCCCTCGATACGGCTTGGCAACGTATCCCCATGGGCGAAACCCTCACCACAGGCTATCGGCTCAATTTGGCAGAAGGGACATATCCAGATACCCTCATCCCTGTTTATTGGGAATCACGCTATGGCACAGCCGAAGCCCCGATTATCATACAAGGCGCAGGGATAGATAAAACCACATTGGTGGCGAATATCAATGTGTATGATACGCATTACATCTACTTTTTAGATTTAACCATCAGCTATGGCTCGGATGCGTTTCATTGCGAATTGTGTCAATATTTGCTCATACGGGATGTGAAGATGGTCGGCGCAGAACCCGAAACCTATAACGCCCAAGAGACGCTCAAAGTGAATCAATCGCAATATATTTACATCGAAAACAGCGATATTAGCGGTGCATGGAATAATTCGCTCGATTTTGTGAGTGTGCAATATGGGCATATCCTGAATAACCGTATTCATAACGCGGGGGATTGGTGTGGGTATGTGAAAGGTGGTTCGGCATATATCCGTGTAGAAGGCAACAGTTTTTATGATTGTGATAATGGTGGGTTTAGCACAGGCGAAGGCACAGGCTTTCAATATATGACCCCACCGTGGATTCAATATGAAGCGTATTTCATCACGATTGTGAATAACACGATGGTCGATACTCGTGGAGCAGGTATTGGCGTTCAAGGTGGATATAACATTCTGGTCGCTTATAATACGATGTATAGCATCGGTGAACGCAGTCACTTAATTGAAGTGGTCTATGGCAGTCGTTCATGCGATGGTCAACCGGGCGATGAGGGGCGAGAACGCTGTGCGGAATATTTGGCGCTCGGCGGTTGGGGGACAGAAGTCATCGCCGATGGCGAAAATCATGTCCGCATCCCCAATAAAAATGTACTCATTTATAATAATGTCGTTGTTGGAAGCCCAAGCCAATATAATCATTTTTGGATTACCGACCCTTATTCTGGCGCAACACAAGTGGGTACTAATCTACCTGATGTGGTGGTAGCGGATGATAATTTGCAAATTCGTGGGAATATCATCTGGAATGGTGGTGAAGGATTCCCATTTGGGATTGAAGGAACAGGCGCTTGCCCAGATGCTAACCCGACTTGTAACCTCGCCCAACTGATTGCCGATAACGCAGTAAACACCCTCATGCCC